>DOFS01000479.1 GCA_003523945.1 Nitrospiraceae bacterium
TCTAATTCCCAGGCATGCTCCTGGTTAGTTTTGCTGAACCAACTCAGCGTCACAATCGCCACAATCACAACCAGGACCAGAAAAATCCCTCCCCACACCAGCGCCCGATTCTCTTCGACAAAAAAGAGAAACCGCTCTTTGCTAGACAAAAACTGAGTTTGCTCCGCCATAGGAGGCTTATTGGCAGGGTCTTTTATTTTATATCCCATATATAATTCTTCCCTCTCCTGACTAGGATAATCACATAATTTTTTAATGCATTAAAGGTGTGCAGCCTTATACCCACGTGTCCTGGTCATGTCAAACAGTATTCCACACTATTCCCTTTAAGTTGACAAGGTCTAACTCCCTGTTATAATGGAAAAATTGTAGCGTTAATTAAGCCTTAGGCGGATAGCTCAGCTGGCAGAGCGCTGCCTTTACACGGCAGATGTCGCAGGTTCGATCCCTGTTCCGCCTACCAAATAATATCTTGGCAAACAGTCTGCTTGATCTGATATATTACGAAACTCTTCAGCGACTCGATTTCCTCATTGAATGAATGCGTGGGCAATTTGCCCAAGATCAAAAAAAATTTCGGGGCCGTCGTTCAGCTAGGTTTAGGACGCCAGATTGTCAATCTGGAGGTCGCGGGTTCAAATCCCGTCGGCCCCGCCATCCCTCATCTCCCAGTGGATTATTTCAGCATCCATCTCCCCCGTTTAGCTTCGGACTAGCTTAAAGGAGGTCAAACCGCACCCTATGTCCTTCGCAGCCAATCCTTCTGAATTTTTTGCGTCTCTGGGCCTGCTTTCCATTGTCATACTTTTTGTCCTGTCAATTTTTTCCGTGATTTCATGGGGAATCATCGTGAACAAATTCAGACGTTTTGGTCGCATTCGGCAAGAAGAATCACAATTTCTCCAATTGTACGAACAAAATCCTATTGACCAACAAAGCTTAAGAAGACAGGCTCAAACATTAGCCTATAGCCCAAGCTCAGCGGTTTATTTGGGCATTACCGACCGCTTGCCCGAATCCTCCGATCTCTTCACCTCATCAGGACCTCCCCTGGAGGCAAAACCCATAGAGCATTCCCCCAATCGACAGTATCTGGAAAAGGTCGCTCAATACATTATCCAGAACCAAATTAGCCAACAGGAATCCTATTTGCCCTTTTTGGCGACCACTGGGAATTTGAGTCCGTTTATCGGTCTCCTGGGGACAGTCTTGGGCATTATCAATGCTTTTCGTGAAATTGGCGTTCAAGGTTCCGCAAGTATTGCCGCAGTTGCTCCTGGAGTCTCTGAAGCGCTCGTGGCCACAGCTGCGGGGCTATTTGCTGCAATTCCTGCTGTGATGGCCTACAACTATTTTCTTTCTAGAATTCGGAAAATGTCCTTCAGGGTTGAAGCATTTACCATTGAATTTCTCAATACGATAGAAGAATCTGAAAAAGCCTTTGAAGTGGAAGTGACCCGATGACCATTGGATCAAAACCTCGACAATTTCTTTCAGAAATCAATGTCATTCCTCTCGTCGATGTCGTCTTGGTTCTCCTGGTTATTTTCATGGTTACCGCCCCAATGCTACATCGGGGGCTGGACATCAATCTTCCCACCACGGCAGCCAACAATATCAAAGCTGAAGAACGCTTGATTGTGACGATTCAACGGGATCACACCTTATCCCTCGGTAACGACACCATTAGCTTGGTGAATCTACGAGCCAAGCTTCAAGAAGCCAAAGCCTCAAATCCATTGATTTCCGTGTACCTGCGGGCGGATCAAACGGTTCCCTATGGAACCGTTGTCCAGGTCATGGATGAAGTGAAAGGGGCAAAAATCGAACGTCTCGGAATGATTACCGGCCCAAAGATTGAAACGATAATCGAGGACGAGACCATCGGGGTTTCCCGCTAAGGTTTCGACCAATGGGACATGCTGAATCCCCAAGTCTAATCTCCCTTGGGCTCGCTGCTGACGATCCTCAAGAAGGCTCCTCATTCCGTTGGGGACTTGCCACCTCAGGTCTTCTCCATGCCCTCGTCATAATCCTGGCCGTATTCCTGCGGTTTCAATCCACAGTTGAGGAACCTTTCCGCGCCATCGACGTAACGCTTATTTCTTTACCGGAAGCGAAGACCCCAGCTACAAATCAACAAAAATCTCCCCCCCCAGCGCCCACTCCACAAAAACCTCAGCCAATAAAAGCAAAACCAATAAAAACCAAGCCAATGGAAGATACGCTCCCTCCCTTATCTGTCCCGACAACGTCCGAACGATTATCGGATTTTCTGGAAGGTGCCGTAGGGTCCATTATGGTCCCTAACAAACAAGAAATGGCTTCTCCACCATCACCTCCCCAAATAAACGAACAGCCTCTCTTGAGAGACCAGCCACCGTTAATTGAAAACCTTCGAATGCCCCCTACTGCACCAAAATTCTCACGCCCGGAACGCTTACAATCCTCCCAACCCTTACCCATTCCCAAAACTTTTTCAGCGCCGACTCCCAAAAACCCCACGCCACCAACAACTGTTTCTCCTGAGCCTCTAGAACCGGCATCACGGCCTCAACCGGCTAAAATTGAACCAGCTGTCAAGCCAGCTCCGGTGCCACCTGAATTGAGTCCGGTGACCCCGTTTAAAAGTTCCCAAAAAGAGAGTAAAGTCAAGGACGCTTCACCTTCAAGAAATCTAGAAGAATCTCTCAAACGGACAATACCAACAGTACCAACACCTGCCCCAATCTCAAAAATCCAAAGACAGCCCAAGACCTCAACCCCACAACAGAAAAAATCTTTCGTTCCTGAGGTTTCCGCTCCTCAACTAGCCGAAATCTCTCCACCCCCCTCACTGGAAAAACCTCCCCAACGTGAGAAAATGTCAGACATGATGAAGCAATTATTGGAAGAAGCTACAGTCCCAAACTTGAATTCCTCTCCCGCCCCACCACTCCCTCAACAACCGGCACCCTCATCTTCCATATCGACCAGACCGGTGCAGTCGGAAATTGATCATCGAATTGCAAAGCTATCCATTCCCAACGTCACACCGGTGGAATCGATAAAAGAACGCTTCCAGCGGCTTGAGGTCCAGCCCACCTCAAACGCAGGTCAATCCTCCTCTCAGGCTTCTCCCGGCAAAAACCAATATCTGGCCATGGTGGAGGAGAAAATCGACCATGAGTGGAGGGCCCTCCCACTGGTAACAAACCCTCCAGTCGTGGTGCTCAAATTTCGCATTTCCCGATTTGGAGAAATATCTAATATTCACATCGATGAAAGTTCAGGAAATGGGAACTACGATTCCGCAGCACTACGAGCGGTCTCTGCGGTGAATCCATTACCCCCTTTTCCACCCGATATTTCGGATTCATTCTTCGAAGTAAGGTTTCGATTCATCAAAAAAGATTAGAAGGACACCGGTTTTATTATGAAGAAAGCACTCAAGCCTCTGTATGGCATCCTGGTTTTTATCGCATTTTCTGTGGTTTACGTATTTCCGGGTTCTATTTTTGGAGAGGAAGCGGATCTCAAAGCCACACGTTCAGAGTTCCAAAAAATTCCGATCTGGGTGATGGAGTTCCCTCCCGTACAACGTGATACGGGTCTTTCAGACCAAATCGAGTCTAAGGTCGAATCAGTCCTTAAAGCGGACCTCAAACGCTCACAGATATTTTCGGTTGCTGAATTACCTTCGGCCAAAGGCGATTTTTCTGACAATAAGTGCATGAGTCTTTCTTCAAATTTGGCACCGCATTACCAAAAGGTGACGGTTTCAACTTGGGGAAGAATAGGAGTTGGGGGAACATCGACCGGAGTCCATGGGCTGATCCTTGATGCCTGCGCATTTGACCCCGGACAACAGGATGTGTTGACCGGAAAACGGTACTTCTCTCTCAAAACGACAGAAACCCTCACACGCTTAATGGCCCATCGGTGGGCAGACGAACTGGTCTATCGGTATACCGGCGAGCAGGGCATTGCCAGAACGAAAATTGCATTTGTGGGTCAAAAGGACAATGGGCGAGAGCTCTTTGTCATGGATTACGATGGGTATGATCCACAACAGGTCACCGCTGACGGATATTTAAACCTCATGCCCACCTGGGCCCCGGACCGAAAATCGCTTATTTACACTGCGTATCGTGATCGCAAACAGCAGATCATGAAAAGAGAGTTGGCTACCGGTCGCGAGGAAGTTTTGGTCTCGCCAGCCAGCCTAAACATTACGGCCACCTTCGCACCTGATGGAAAATCTATCACCTATTCCGCCGCCCAAGATGGCAACTCGGATATTTATCAGATACAATTGGACAGTGGAAGTGTGAAGCAGTTAACCTCCCATAATAGTGCAGATTTGTCTCCGTCATGGTCTCCTGACGGGCGGCAATTGGCCTTCACGTCTGATCGCGGAGGTCGCCCCCAAATTTACATTATGGATGCTGATGGCTTGAACCCCCGTCGACTGACCTATGATGGAGACTACAACGCCGCACCAGCCTGGTCTCCCAAGGGGGATTGGATTGTATATGTATGCCGGGTGCCAAGCGAAGGATTTAAATTATGCCGCATCAGTCCGAATGGTGAAAAACGAAAACAGATTACCAGCGGACAAAGCATTGACGATTCGCCATCCTGGGCTCCAAATGGGCGGCATATTGTTTTCAGTTCGATTCGAAGAGGAGAGAGTCAATTATACATCATCACTAGCGAGGGAGCAGGATTGGAGAAAATTTCCTTGGCAGGCGAACATCTCAGCTCTCCCTCCTGGTCGCCATTTCAACCATAACTAACGAGACAACAACCGTGATAGTTCAAAAAAGGAGTCGTTCCATGCGCCCAGCCGTTCATGTGATTTCACTACTTGGCATTCTTAGTCTTTCACTCGTCAGTATGTCGGGATGCGGGGAAAAACGAATTCATGTTTCCACAGCTTCCGGTGCTCCTGGACAAGAGGCTGGTTCTTCAATATCCGATACCGATTCAAAGGGGTTAACAAATAGCTCGGTGGACGAATCTTCACTGAAGGGGCAAAGCGGCTCATCCACCGAGGAGGGTCCGGCGGATACGGGTCAGCCCGTCGCTCCCGTTGCCCCCCCGAATTTTGCTTACGATCCCAATCATATGGATGAATCATTCAAACAATACCTCCAGGGCGGCATGCCTTCTGACAAAGACTTTGAATCTGACAGCAACAAGGCCGCTTCGTTACCATCGCTTAACGATGGAAATGACCTCTCCCCACAAGGAAATGACATCTCAACCCAATCCAGCTCTTCAACCCTGAACGGTTCACCTCAAGAACCCACTGAGACGTCTCCGTCTACCTCCCAGGCCGACTTTCAAGATGATCTCCAGAACATTCCTGGGGATACGGAACCAATTCCAGAAACATTCCAAGTAGCGAAAGCCGAACCATCCGAAATCATTCGAGAACAATTGGATAAAATTCAAGAGGAGGAATTGGCCACGGTATTCGCTGGATTGGAAGATGTATTTTTTCAATTTGATAGTTGGTCTCTCACGGCAGAAGCCAAGGAGTCCCTTGAACGAGATATGGAGCAGCTTAACACCGACCCTTCCTCACTTTTAATTATTGAAGGACATGCCGACCAGCGGGGAACGCAGGCCTACAACATGGTCCTTGGAAAAAAACGAGCCATGGCTGTTCGGGATTTCCTCACGCAGTTAGGTGTTGATCCTTCACGTTTGACCGTCATTTCTTATGGGAAAGACAAGCCCTTTTGCCAGGACGTCACAGAAGTGTGCTACCAATTAAACCGACGCGGGCATTTGCTTGTTCAAAACTAATAACCCCTTTCATCGACCAGCTTAGCCCATGGAGGAGTAATTTCAGAGTGAACACAGGGGTAACCTTGCAAAATGTTTCAAGACTGTGTCCGTCGCCGTCTCTCAAGTGGATAGTAGTATGTGGCGTCTGTAGTGTGTTGGCTACCGGTTGCGTAGCACAACAAGCCGATCTAGCCAGGATTCAAAAGGATTTAGAACTACAAATTGCCAAAATCAAAAATGAAAAACAGGCTCTGGTTTTACAAGTTGATGAAACCAAAGCCCAGCTCATCAAGATGAATGAGGAAGCCCAAAAAACCCGAGGCAATTTGGCTTCTATTAATCAAAAAGCCACACTCCTCCAGGAAAAAGATGTTGCCAGTTTATACGGAAAGCTTGAAGAAACGGAAAAAAGTATCCAAGACCTCAAAAAGGACTTTACAAACCAAACCGATCTTTTAAAATCTGAGGTCCAATCGATTCAAACTACGGTCCAGACCCATGGGGAAGACCTGCAAACGGCCAAAACCCACAATACGACCCTCGCCCAACAGGTTGACGAAAACAATCAAGTATTAACCACAAACATGGGCGAATTTCAAAATTCTCTTGCTCAATTTAAGGAAACGCTGACCAGCCTCGGAACGACGATTGGACAAGTCCAAACAGATTTGTCAGAACAACGCCAAGACCTGGGAACCCTGCAGGCCCGCTCAGACGAACTGGCTGGATCAATGCGGCAAATTCA
>DOFS01000566.1 GCA_003523945.1 Nitrospiraceae bacterium
ACTGCATTGGGGGAAGCGAAAAACGGTTACGAGCGAGAGTGGCGGAACTGGCAGACGCGCGAGACTTAGGATCTCGTGGGTAACCGTGGGGGTTCAAGTCCCCCCTCTCGCACCATTTTAACACCCATATTCTTTATTGTGCTCTTTTACAAGGATGAATGGCCTTATGAAGTTAGAAATGACAGAGCTCGGACCGGTTAAACGGTCGTTAAAAATTGAAGTTCCCGAAGAAGCCGTTAAAAGCGAATTTCAAAAGGTATATGCCCAGTTGAGGCGTCAAGCCAAAATTCCTGGATTTCGACCTGGCAAAGCGCCAATAGCATTATTGGAAAAACGGTATGCCGATCTTGTGGAGCAAGATGTGGTTCAGCGGTTGGTGCCTGATTATTACCAACGAGCCGTGAAGGAAGCCGGAGTGGTCCCAATCCTCGTTGATATTCCCCCATTGGAAAGAATGAAAGTGAAGTCCAATAGCCCGTTTACCTTTACGGCGACGGTGGAAATAAAACCCACCATTCAATTGGGGGACTATCGCCCCCCGAATCCTATTTCACTGAAACGGGATGCCCGCACGGTTACGGATGATCAGGTTGATAAGGCCCTTCAGAGCTTACGGGAGCAACATGCCGAGCTTGACGTGGTTCCTGAAGGAACCCCTCTTCGTGAAGGATTGCATGCGGTATTGTCCATTGAGGGGTTTGTAGAGGATCGGCCATTGGAAGGGACTCAGAAAAAAGGACATCTTCTTCGCATTGGATCCAAGTCGCCCATTCTAGGTGTGGAGGTAGATGAGTATCTCATCGGAAAACAAGCCGGGGACATGGTTGACATCCCGCAGCCCTATCCCGCCACCCATCCTGATAGCAACCTCGCAGGGAAAACGATGGTGCTAAAAGTGACCGTCGATGCCGTGAAAGAACAGAAACTCCCGGAATTGGATGATGAATTCGCCAAAGATTGCGGCGACTACGATTCGCTGGAACACCTCAAAACCACGATTAACACACAGTTGGATAATTTTCTGAAACAGGACCTTGAGGAAGGCTATAAGGATCAAGTGATTGAACGCTTGTTGCAAATGCATCACTTTGAAATTCCTGAAGTTTTGATTGAACGGGAACTCCAGACGCTCGTTCGACAAAAAATGCTGAAGGAGCATCGCCATGCCCATCGTGAAGATGATGTGGAAGAGCCCCTTCGTTTACAAGAAGAGGCTAAGCGCCTTCAACAAGAGTTGCACCCGGAAGCCAAGCGGCGTGTGAAGCTGAGTTTGATTCTGGATGCGATCGTCCAGAAGGAAGGCCTTCACGTCACTGAGGATGAGGTAAACGCCGAAATTCAAAAACTGGCAACCTCCTTAAAGCTCCCGGTTGGGGAAATTCAACGCATGGTCGAAGCCGGAGGGGAGGGCGCTCAGGAGGAGTTCCGCGAGCGAATGAAGGCGGAAAAAGCCTTACAATTCGTTTATCAAAATGCGGTCATTCAGGGGTAACACGTCGTGCAACCCTTCCGAATAAACCTGTTCTGAATCTATATTCGATACCTATTTTAAAACACGAGGAGGTCCCAGGGAATGCTCATTCCGATGGTTATTGAACAAACGAATCGAGGTGAACGGTCATACGATATTTATTCACGTCTCTTGAAAGACCGGATTATCTTTATAGGGGCTCCCATTGATGATGTGTTCGCGAATGTCGTCATCGCCCAGCTGTTGTTTTTAGAATCTGAAGACCCGGAAAAAGACATTCATCTGTATGTCAATTCCCCCGGAGGAAGTGTGACGGCCGGAATGGGAATCTATGATACGATGCAATATGTAAGATCACCCATTAACACGATTTGTTTAGGCCAAGCAGCAAGCATGGGCGCCTTGTTATTAACGGCAGGGACTAAAGGTAAGCGTTTTGCTCTTCCCAATGCGCGCGTGATGATTCACCAACCTATGGGAGGTTTTCAGGGCCAAGCGACGGAGATTGATATCCATGCCCGGGAGATTTTAAAAATCCGTGAAAAGTTGAATGAGATTATGGCCTATCATACCGGGCAGCCGCTGGATAGAATCTCTCAGGACACTGAACGCGATTATTTTTTGTCGGGGACAGAAGCCAAAGAGTATGGTTTGATTGATGAGGTCATCGTCAGAAGTCAGGAAAAGGGCCACAAAGACGACACCAAGCCAGGTTCAAAAACAAAGGATTAGAAGCAAAGGAGACATTACTTATGGCGAGACAAGCAAAGTCCGAAGCCAATCTTCGTTGCTCCTTTTGTGGAAAGAATCGTGATCAGGTTCGAAAACTCATTGCCGGCCCCACGGTCTATATTTGTGATGAATGTGTCGGCTTGTGTAATGAGATTATTTCCGAGGATTGGCAGGAGTCTCGCCAGGAGATTTCCGCGAAACTGTGTAAGCCAGTAGATATCCACCAGCATCTCGATGAGTATATCATCGGCCAGGACAAGGCAAAAAAAGTCCTCTCGGTTGCGGTCTATAACCATTATAAGCGTATTTCCGCCAATGAAATCGGGGATGTTGAACTTCAAAAAGGCAATATCCTGATTGTCGGGCCGACCGGGACCGGGAAAACCTTATTTGCACAGACACTGGCTCATTACCTGGATGTGCCGTTTACCATTGCGGATGCGACGACGCTCACGGAAGCCGGATATGTGGGTGAAGATGTTGAAAATATCATTTTAAAGCTTCTGCAGGCTGCAGACTATGAAGTTGAGCGTGCAGAACGGGGAATTGTGTACATTGATGAAATTGACAAAATAACCCGCAAGGCTGATAGTCCCTCAATTACGCGTGATGTCTCAGGTGAGGGTGTTCAACAGGCGTTGTTAAAGCTCATTGAAGGGACTGTGGCCAATGTCCCGCCTCAAGGGGGAAGAAAACATCCTCATCAGGAGTTTATTCAAGTCAATACAACCAATATTTTATTTATTTGTGGCGGGGCGTTCGTGGGTTTGGATTCTATTATTGAGCGGAGATTGAACCAAAAGCGGATGGGATTTGGTGCTGATGTGCAAATACGTGGTCAACATCAAATTGGTGACTTATTCTCCAAGGTGGAACCGGAAGATCTGCTCCAGTATGGGTTGATTCCTGAAATAATCGGTCGCCTGCCGATTGTCGCCTCCCTTGACCAATTGGATGAGCCGGCATTGGTTCGCATTTTAACGGAACCCAAAAACGCCCTGATCAGGCAATATCAGAAGTTACTATCGTTGGATAAAGTAAAATTAAAGTTTGCCGATGGGGCCTTATTGGCGATTGCCAAAAAAGCCCATCAACAAAAAACTGGAGCGCGCGGGCTTCGGGCGGTCTTAGAATCGGTGATGTTAGATCTGATGTATGAGCTCCCGTCGCAAGCCGACGTCAAAGAGGTGTTGGTTACCGAAGAGTTTATTCAGGGAAAGGGTGAGCCCATTAAAGTTTTTGAGCATCAGAAAGGCATCAAGCCTGCCGTCGGATCCTAACCTTGCTCCGAGTTATTCTCTGTTGGTGCTTCATTCTCCTCATACCCGCATTCCTGATTGTCACAGAGGATCTTGCTTCCCGTTTGCTTCCTAATTTTTTCGATTAAAAACGGAGCCTGGCATTGTGGGCAGGGGCGGTTAATGGGTCAATCTAATATGGCAAGTGCAGGTAGGATAATTACTGCAGGAATAAAACGTTTTGCCTTTTTTTGTGCGCTTTTGAACCAGGTCTCCCCCGCAATTCATGACAGCGCATTTGACGCCTAGCTTTCAGGGTTTTGTGGTTTTACATTCGGAGTATATTGAGAGTAGGCGAGGAAATTTCCAAATCGGCCGCGTTCCCCCGATCATTGGCGGGGTTTGAGTTTTTTGGCTGTACGCGCTGGTTTCTTAGTAGCCGATTTTTTTGCCGACGGTTTCTTGGTCTCGGCCTTCTTCGCGGGCAACTTTTTGCCGCTCGGGGCCTGGTCGTCGCCGGTCTTGGGTTTCCTGGCCTCAAATTCGAAGCCGACTTTCCCGTCATCTCCGCATTTCAGGTAAGCCTTGAACTTGCGACGGGTTCGTGATGAAACAAAGCCGGTCAGCAATTCGGTTCTGCCTTCGCTCAGCAATTTTCTGATCTGAGCGGGTTCGATTTCCTGTTGCAGTATGACTTTGCCCGTTCGAAAGTCGCAAGTCTTGTTCGGGCCGACCGCCTTTTCACAGGTATAGTTCATTCCATGTTCATAAACCGATGACTGACACTTCGGGCAACTGCCCAGTGATTCCTGGCCGTGAAAATCAACCGGTTCACTGTTTTCATCGTCATCGTTTTGACCGAAGTCAAATTCCAGCTTGTGTTCATCGTTCAGTTTGAGAATTGCCGCAAACGGTCGGCCAAGCCGACTGCGAAATCCCTGCAACGGACCAATCGTGCGTTCGGCAATCAGAATTTCTGCTTCGGGTACTTCCAATTGACGGCTGCCCGGAATTTTCGTAATTGAAAAATCGCATTGTGTGCAGGAGAACCGTTTATAGTTTTCTTTGACCAGGCCGCCGCATTTGGGGCAGGGTGACTGCAATGTTGAGTAATCGCCTGGAACGGTTGTTGCGCCGTAGTTTTTGGCCCTCGCAACGATTTGTTCAACTATCTTGCTGATTTGGTGCATGAACGCGTCGCGGTCCAACTGACCTCGTTCTATCTGCGAAAGTTTGCTTTCCCATTCGCCGGTCAGTTCCGGCATCGTGAGTTCGGTCACCCCCAGGCCGCGCAATAAGGTCAACAGTTGAAAGGCCTTGGTGGTGGGCATCAGGGACTTGTCTTTGCGCAATA
>DOFS01000565.1:0-6151 GCA_003523945.1 Nitrospiraceae bacterium
AACTGGCCTTAGGATTATCGTTTTCCGCATAAGGACTGGAGGCTCCAAAACTCGCTGAATTGCAGAATCTCACATTCTCAAACTCGGCCGGACCGCTAAAGACTGCCCCCTCAAACTCCGCGTTCCCATTGAACGTTGCTGACTCAAACCAAGAAATGCCGTCAAACGTCGCCCTTTCAAACCTGGCGTCCCGTCTGAACGTTGATCTTCCAAAAAGGCCGCCCCTGCGGAACGTGGCATTCTTAAACCTGGCGTTCCCCTGGAACGTCGTATTGTTAAATTCGGCAGCCTCACTGAATGTTGCTTTCTCGAACGCCGCAGTCATGTTAAAGTCCGCTTCTTCAAACGTGATGGAGGTGTTGAACGTCGCCCTCCTAAACATTGCGCCCCCTTTGAAGGTGGCCTTTACAAATCTGACACCACCGCTAAACGTTACCCCATCAAACCCGGCGTTCTGGCTGAATATCGCTTCTTGAAACCCGGTGGTTCTGCTGAATGTTGCCTCCCCAAACTCGGCCTCACCACCGAAGGTGGCCCCACGGAAGCTAGCGCCCCCGCTGAACATCGCTTTGGCAAATGACACTGACGGAAATGTAATATTGGAAAAATTCTGTTTCGAGGGAAAAACCACACCAGTCAGATCAAGGGTGGAATTCTGTTCCAGGGCGTAGACGTGCCGATGGAGAATCTCTTGTTGAAAAGCTTCCAATTTATCATTATCCCATAATGCTTTTTGAGTCGGTTCGCCATTCTTGTTCGTCATTGGAAAGTGATACGGGCACCAGCTCTGGCCATCAACAGCAATCAAGTTAGCGTCAGGAACTACAAACTGACAGCGTGAATTCAGATCTTCAAACTGGAAGGGACGTTCATCAACAAATGCGCACGGCATGGGGTATAATAGCCGATTTGTGCTGAGGGATCACGGTGGTGATGTGGGTCGATGCCGATGCCTGCAGTCAGGCCTTCGGGACGGACGCTCTTGCTCATCTTGCGGGCCTTGTTTGAGTCCTTCGAGAAACCTCAGGGCAGGCTCCGCGAGTTGGTCCGCTCTCTCTCTGGCGTCCGTCCCATCTGATTTGGCCTGACTGGGCGTCACTGGTTTTGTCTACTTTTCCCGAAAGAAAAGTAGATCGGCTGCCGGGCCGAAACCCGGCATGCGTCAACCCGGAAAAAGGGAGCAAAATCTCACTTTATTCACAGGGGGGCATTTCTCTGGCGTAGTTCTAGCAAAAATGGGGTTTGGAGGAGGAGAGAGAATTATCCCTTAGTACCAGAATCCCAGCGATCAATGACTGCGGCCCCGACGGCATCACCCCAGACATTCACCGTTGTTCGGCAGCGGTCCAGAAACCAATCCACCACTAAGATCAGGGAAATGCCTTCAATTGGCAGGTCCACGGCTTTGAGCACAATGACCATCGTCACGAGTCCGGCCTCTGGAATACCTGCAGCGCCTATGGCAGAGAGAGTGGCGGTGAGCAGCACAACAATGGTTTCCCCTACACCCATTTCAATTCCATAGGTTTGTGCGATAAACATGGCGGCTACCGCTTCATATAGAGCGGTCCCATTCATGTTGATGGTGGCTCCTAAGGGGACCACGAAACTTACGACCCGTCGAGAAACCTTCGCTTCCTCAATCAGGCCTTCCATCGTTAGTGGTAGGGTGGCCGAACTGGAACTGGTTGAGAAGGCGGTCATCAGTGGGGTACTCATGGCTTTGGCATAAGCTGGGACAGAGCGTTGACCGAGAAATCGTAAAGAGAAAGGAAGCGTGACCAAGCCATGAATGGCTAAGGCAAGGAGCACTGTGCCTACATAGGTTCCTAAGCTTGCCAATTGAGGCCAAAATCCCGTGAACCCCCCGGCTTCCCCTAACCGTCCGGCTAACAAAGCGCCAATGCCTACTGGGGCGACCCACATGAGGAGGTGGACGATGGCCATCATAGCCTCGTTGATCCCTTCAAAGACCCGAATCACTAAAGCGCCTTTTTCTCCAATGGTTGTGAGGACGCCACCAAAAATTAAGGCAAAGACGATCAAGGGCAAGATTTGTGTTTCGGCCATGGCCGCGAATAAATTTTTGGGGACTAGGCTCGTGAGGATGGATTTAAACAAATCACCCAGGGTGGTGGGTTTGTCTTCCATTCGTTCTGACAGGCTTGTGGTCTGTCCAGTTGGTGTATCAGGGCTGGCTTGTTCGGTGGGTGTTCCAGGGTGAATGACGATGACCAAGATCAAGCCCACCAACACAGCCAGGCCAGTCGTCGTCATGAAAAATAGGATGGTGCGAAGGCCAATAGACCCGAGTTGCCGCACATCGCCTAAGCTGGCAATGCCGACAATCATCGAGCTCATGACCAAGGGGACGACGAGCGCGAACAAGGCTTGTAAAAACAGGTCCCCGATAAAGGCGATGCTTAACCCGATGGATGGAGCAAGTCCACCCAGGAGAATGCCGAGGACAATGCCCGAAAGCATGCCAATGAGCAGATGATGCGGGCTGGAGGCTTTCATGTGGTTGGACGCTGTTTCCCCATCAAGAATAGGAACGGGCTATCCAATGGTCGATGAAAAGCCTAGAGGAAGTCTACGATGAATAGGTGTTCATGGGCGGACAGGTACATATCAGATTACGGTCTCCGTAGACATTATCAATTCTTGAAACAGATGGCCAAAATTTATACTGCCGTAACCAGGGGGCCGGAAATGCCGCGGTTTCCCGGGAATAGGGATGTGGCCAGTCAGATTGCGTGAGGATCTCAATGGTATGAGGAGCATGTTTTAAGGGGTTATTGTCCCGAGGAAGGCGACCTGCTTCAATTTCGGCAATTTCGTGGCGGATCAGGATGAGCGCGTCGCAATACCGGTCCAATTCTACCTTGGATTCACTCTCGGTCGGTTCGACCATCAGGGTACCAGGAACCGGCCACGAGATCGTGGGAGCGTGGAACCCAAAATCCATGAGCCGTTTGGCTACATCTTCTACTTCGATGTCTGCGGATTTCTTGAAAGGTCGAAGATCTAAAATAAATTCGTGAGCCGCCATACCGCTTTTTCCTGTATAGAGCACAGGGTAATATTTGACCAATCGGCTGGCCATATAGTTCGCATGTAAGATGGCTACTTGCGTGGCTTTGGTGAGTCCTTCATTGCCCATAAGTTTAATGAAAACCCAGGAAATAGGAAGAATATTCGGGCTGCCATATGGAGCGGCGGCGATAGGACCGATTCCCTTTGATCCTCCCACCTTTAGCAAGGGATGACCTGGCAAAAAAGGAGCCAGGTGGGGTGCGACGGCAATGGGACCCATCCCTGGGCCTCCGCCACCGTGGGGGATGCAAAAGGTTTTGTGCAGGTTGAGATGGCACACATCGGCACCGATAGCACCAGGGTGCACCAGGCCAACCATGGCGTTCATATTGGCGCCATCCAGATAAACTTGGCCTCCATGCGTGTGCACGATTTCACAGACCTTGCGAATGCTTTCTTCGAAAACGCCATGGGTGGAAGGGTATGTCACCATCAAGCAGGACAAGGTATCCTGGTAGTGGGCAGACTTCGCTTCTAAATCCTGAATGTCGATGTTTCCATGGTGATCACAGGCAACAGGAACGACCTTCAACCCCGCAATGACCGCACTGGCAGGGTTTGTCCCGTGCGCGGATACCGGAATGAGGCAGATATTCCGTTCCTTTTGTCCCCGCTCTTCTTGATAAGCTCGAATGACCATCAATCCGGTATATTCCCCTTGCGAACCGGCGTTGGGTTGAAGTGAAACAGCGGCAAATCCGGTGATGTCGGCAAGCCATGCCTCCAATTGTTGAAATAACTTTTGATACCCTTGCACCTGGTCACTGGGGGCAAAGGGGTGTAAACGACTAAATTGAGGCCATGTCACAGGAACCATCTCCGCTGTGGCATTCAGCTTCATCGTGCATGATCCCAATGGAATCATGGAATGGACGAGCGAGAGGTCTTTAGATTGAAGCCGATACATATACCTGAGTAATTCATGTTCGGAATGATAGTCGTGAAAAACAGGATGTGTGAGAAAAGGGGAATGCCGTTGAAAGGTGCTTGGGATAGATGAACCGAGGTGGTTTGCCAGATCATTCAAGTCAAAGGGAAGCGTTTCATTGTCGGTAAAGAGGGCTAGGAGCTGGCCCACGTCTGTGATGGTGGTTACTTCGTCCAAGGCGATGCCAAAGGACCCGTCGTCATACTGCCGAAGATTAATCAAATATTGCTGACTTTTGTTGATAATCTGGTCCGGGCTTAAGCGAGGGCACCGGACTCGGAGAGTGTCAAAGAAGGCATTGGAGTCGAGTTGACATCCCAAACGACGAAGACCTTCGGCGGTAAGGGAAGTAAGGTGGTGTACTCTGGTGGCGATGTTCTTTAATCCATCTGGACCATGGTAGACCGCATACATGCCCGCAATATTGGCCAGCAGCACTTGTGCCGTACAAATGTTACTTGTCGCCCGATCGCGTCGGATATGTTGCTCTCGGGTTTGTAGGGCCAGGCGATAGGCCTTTTGACCGTGTGCATCTTTGGATACTCCCACCACCCGGCCCGGGATCTGTCGTTTGAACTCCTCTTTTGTCGCCAGAAATGCCGCATGGGGACCGCCATAGCCAAGCGGCACCCCAAATCGTTGGGAGGATCCCACTGCAATATCCGCCCCCCATTCCCCTGGTGGTACTAGGAGTGTCAGGGCAAGAAGATCAGTGCTGACGACGACCAGTGCACCGGATTCATGTGCACTGTGGACTAAGGCTTCATAAGAGCGGAGCGTGCCGTCAGTGGAAGGATAAGAGAGAAGTAGGCCGAAGGTCTCGTTGTCTGAAAAATCCAAAGTGTCGGGGTTGCCAAGAACGATTGTGATATTTAACGGTCTGGCTCGTGTTTCCAGGACAGCAATGATTTGAGGGTGACAGTCCTCTGCCACGAAAAATGTTTGTCCTTTCACGGAGCTGAGCGCCCGACACATACTCATGGCTTCCGCTGCTGCCGTGGCTTCGTCTAATAGTGAAGCATTGGACAGGGGAAGTGCGGTCAGATCGGCAACCATTGTTTGAAAATTGAGCAAAGCCTCCAATCGTCCCTGGGCAATTTCTGCTTGATAGGGTGTGTATTGGGTATACCAGGCGGGATTTTCCAGAATGTTCCGTCCAATCACCGGCGGGGTCAGACAATCGTAGTAACCCATGCCGAGAAACGATCGATAAATCTGATTTTGCGCGCTCAGGTGGCGGAGGTCCGTGAGGACCTCCTCTTCCGATTGTGCCGGGGGTAAATTCAAGGACTGGGCTAGACGAATATCCTGTGGAATCGTGGCCTGCACAAGAGCATCCAGGGAAGGTAGCCCGAGAGCTCCCAACATTTCTTGGATTTGGCTGTCACTGGATCCGATATGGCGGTGGGCGAACGTGGTCATGTCAGGATACACCTCATGTGATGTAAAGGTTATCTATGAATCCGAAAAAGTAATCCTGTGGGCCCTATTGCGGATAATGGCGGGTTCTTGTCGGGAGCAAATGGTGACGGATTTCGAGTCGTACCCGAAGGAAATATGGCTGACAAATGTGTCTCACAAGGATAGAGGAAATTGATGGGTCAATATAATCCAACACTATCATGTTTGTGGTGATTCCGCAAAATTTGCCTGCTCGCAAACTGATGTAAGCTAGTCAGGGATTGAAGCATTAACACAACTGTATTGAGGGATACTCAGATAGGACATGCCGAACATCCCACGTATTTCATGAATTGGCTGCCACAGGAATGCGCTTAAATGAACGAGTTGCGGATCTTTGTGCTGTTACGGTAGAGAAAAAGTAGGAATTTGTACCATATATTTCTCGGAGGGGGGTGCGATGATTGTTCTCTCGAATATACGCAAGCTTTACGATGGGACGTCCGCAACATCCAGGTCCATTCACGAACAGGTTGATGTGTGGGTAGATGATGGAATCATCAAGGGGGTCTTTCCTCATAACCCGGTTTACCCGCAAGGACCTGATGTTCAGCGGATTGATTCCTCTGCCTATACGGTGACCCCTGGACTTATCGACTGCCATGGGCATGTGACCATTTGGGGGGTGGGAAATGCTGAACTGGACCGAATGAATTCCCCGGAGGC
>DOFS01000565.1:6244-11528 GCA_003523945.1 Nitrospiraceae bacterium
GAATGAATTCCCCGGAGGCTCCCTTTTGGGCGGAGCGTATCCTATATCGCACGTTAGTACAGGGAGGCGTGACGACTCTGCGGGATGTGGGTGGAGCCACCTCTGTCCTGAAGCGGCTCGTGGACCAGGGCGTGATGTTGGGTCCGCGCCTCAAGTTGGCCATTTGCATGCTCTCCACCACGGGAGGGCATGCGGATTTTCGAGGGCCAGATCGATGTTGTGGGGAGCTTTCGCGTTTGTGGCCGGCTGGTCCCGGTCGTCCGTCCAGTATCGTCGATGGGCCGTGGGAATGTCGAAAACGGGTAAGGGAGATTGCCGCCTGCGGGGGCGATCTTGTGAAAATTTGTGCCAGCCCAGGTGTGGTTTCCCCTACCGACCATTTGGAGCATCGGGATTTTACTCTTGAGGAAATGGACGCGATTTGTGACGAAGCGGCTGGGCGTGGGATGTATGTGGCGGCCCATGCCCATAGTCAGAATGGCATCAAGTTGGCTATTCAGGCTGGAGTCAAAGATCTCCAACATATTTCATTTATGAATGAGGATCTGGCAGAACTGGCGTATGCGAAGGGGTGTACTGTGACTCCGACTGCTTGGGTAGGACAGAGATTAGCCCAGTCCGAGGAGTTTAATGCTTTCATTCGCGCTAAAGTTCATCAGGTTGCCGAGCGCCATGCGCATGCAGTCAAATCCGCGCAGGCCAGCGGGGTCAAACTCTTGGCTGGAACTGATCCGGTATTACCCGATATGCATGGCCGGAATTACATGGAGATAGTTGCGTTGATAGCAGAGGGGGTACCGCCCCTGGCAGCATGGTTCGGGGCAACTGGATTGGCGTCAGAGCAACTGGGCCAAACTGACACCGGAATTCTCGCAGAGGGAAAGCGTGCCGACCTCCTGGTCTGTCGGGAGGACGTAATTGAGAATCCCTCACGCTTTGACCATGGAGCCCTTCTGGAAGTGCTAAAGGATGGGTGGGGGTATCGCAATGGACTCCCCCAGCTACGACAGCGTACGTTTACTCATTGCGTTGATCTGGCTCTCGGATCACGCCCTGTTCCCTAATCAACAAAAAATGAGAAAAAATGAATGGTTGTTATAGCGGATGTTTAGGCATCGGTCTTGGGTGTAGGGGCGATTTCATCACCTGTTTCAGCGACTTCTTCCATATCCACGATGAGTTCGCCCTTTGGGGAATAAAACCCCTGTCCGTCGATTTGCACAATGCCGTTACAGTTTTCCTGAAAAAATTCAAGAATCCATCCGTTAAAGTCATAGCCCTCATCAGTAATATCTTTT
Organism: Nitrospiraceae bacterium; assembly: GCA_003523945.1. Classification (GTDB taxonomy): domain Bacteria; phylum Nitrospirota; class Nitrospiria; order Nitrospirales; family UBA8639; genus Nitrospira_E. Next base: position 7,543 of record DOFS01000565.1, read on the forward strand.
TTAACCATTTGTGTCGTGGCAATGAAACGGGCTTTTGAGATACATTCCCGTGCGATCTCGGCTTCGACATCATCAAAGACAGATATCCTGTTGAAAAAGGACGTTTTTTCTCCCTCAAACACATCCTGATAGGTACCTCGGTCTCGCACGCAAAATAATTGAATGGGTTTCCTCTCACGGCTGTAACCGAGTGACACATGAACCCAATCCCAATCCTCCAGTGCGGCGGGATCCATTTTTGGAATCAGTGGAACTTGATTTTTTGATTTAAGAAAGTCCAGAAGCAACTTCAGGGGGGGGCTGTCCTCACGTGTGCAAAACACCCGTGAATAGGTCAGTTCTTCTTGTTCAGGAGTGTCTGATTGTTTGGGGGAGGGGATAACAGGTAATTCTTTTGCCATGATCAATGCCTCTTGAGTGTTGTGCCGGTTGCATGAATGACTAAAGTAGGTAGAATGAGTACCATGGCTACTTTACCTTGGGAAAAGCCAAGGCAGCAAGGCGCGCGGACCAATCAAAAATGTTTGGCAAAAGAATATTCCCCGCGCTGGGCTTGTTTTTTGTTGACAGTTTTTGAGGCATTCGGTAGACTCGAGCGCCGTTGTGATAGAGGGGAAAGCTGTTTCCACGTTAAACCCTTTTTTCATAATGACAGACAAGGCCATCCTTCCTTGGAATTTCAGAATCAACGTTAACGTTAATGGTGTCTCTTACTAAACAATTCAATTGAGGAGGAAATCTGTATGGGAAAGGCCATGACAAAGTCCCAGATTGCCGATCATCTGGCTAAAAAAGCTGATGTCACCAAGAAAATTGCAACACAGATTCTTGATGATTTTGCTACCTTGGCTTACAAAGAAGCCAAGAATGCGTTTGTGGTTCCAGGAATTGGTAAGCTGGTGCTTGCTCACCGGAAAGCCAGAATGGGCAGAAATCCCCAAACAGGAGCTGCAATTAAAATCCCCGCAAAGCGAGTGGTAAAATTCCGCGTAGCAAAAGCGGCCAAGGATGCGATCTTGGGGGTTAAAAAGTAACGGTTCCTCTTACAAGACACCACCCATTCGGCTTAACCCCTCTCTAAGCCGGTTGGTTTGAGTGAATAAAAGGGGGCAGGCCTCACCTTCTCCATTCCAAAGTCTCTCAACAGCCGAGTCCAGGTCCCTGGGCTCGGCTGTTGTATTTTTGTGCTGATGGAGCACTCGAAAGACTAAAGTGGAAAGAACCTCTTTTGAGGTTGATTGTAGAAAGCGTTCGATCTCCTCAAGGCTCAACCGGTAATATTCGTGATCAACATGAGGCTTCTGTGCCAACATGCAGGTCATCTGTGACGCGGTAATGTAAATGTTCCTTGTCAGCGAAGGGGAAATTCTTGCTAAGTCGTGCACACGTGTTTTAGGCCCTTACGCAGGAACAACCTCAGTGAGTCGTTGTGGAATCCATGCTTCACCGGCTTTCATTTGAATACTATTGTTAGGGGATTTTTTTCAACATCATGTCCAGCTCGGCTTCTCGTCTTGGCGAAATTTTTCTGCATCGTGGGGATCTGGCCAAGGCTCGTGATTCGTATGAACAGGCCACACTTGAGGCCAGGCAGCTAGGCTCTCCCAAGGCTTTGTCGGATGCCCTGGGCAACCTGGGAAATGTGAACGCGTTGTTAGAACGCTATGACCAAGCGGAGGCTTGTTACCGGGAAGTTCTGGATATTCAACGAACCTTGCAAGAAGAGGATGCTATCGGGGAAACCCTGGTGAATTTAGGAAGCCTCAAAGCCGACACGGGGCAGCCCGAGACGGCGCACGCGTTTTATTTGGAAGCCATTGATTATTTAACGCCGCTCGGGAATGAACGCGCATTGGGGATTTTATACAGCAATCTGGCTTTGCAGGAATTACAGTTAAATCGGCCTGAATCGGCCATTGAGGTCTTTCATACGGCTCTCGATTATCATCGCAAAGTCGGGAATGAGGACGGCTTGGCTACCACCTACGGGCAACTAGGAAAAACCTTTCTTCAGTTGGGCAATCTTAAGCGGGCCGAGGCCTGTCTCAATAATGCAACTGAACATTTCATTAAACTAGGACATAGTGTCGGTGAGGCAGGTGCGTTGCGCCTACTGGCTGACGTCTACATTGAGCGAGATGATCACATTTCTGCCCTTCGCTGCCTAGAACGGGTTCTGCAAATTGACAGGACTCATCGACTACCCCAGTTAGAAAGTGACCGCCAACGATTAGCTCGGCTGAGTGGATCCTGACTGAATGGTCATAAGAAAAACTATTAAGGCTATTGAAAGGCGGCTTTCAGTAACCTCAAAATTTTTCACGAGTATACAAGACAAGGACCTCTTCCCTGTTTCCAAACGACAAGATCCTGCTCTGGATGAGTGTACTTTTACACTTTGAGCCCTGCCCTTACAATCGGGAGATTTTTTCCTCCAGTTCAGGGAGGGAAAGTGTTTTCGCCTGCGTTAAAGACGGCTTTGGCCACAGGCTTGGCTTTATGTTGGTCAATAAAGACCAGAGTTTTCACGCCATCCTTGCCGGCCCCGACTTAAGGAAAATTTCCTGAGAACCCGTGATATTTTTTTAAGTTTTTCGTTCGACAATATAAGATCGTAAATTCCCGATTTTGGCCATCACCTCATCATGTTCCCGCTCAGGAACCTTGAATTCCCTGAGTGTCGCAGCCAAATGGTTTACGACGATATCAAACTCTTTGTCGGTGATACCCAGACCCTCATGGGTCCGTTCTAGTGGTCGATTGATCTTTTGGCAGGGGCCCCCGGTGTTGAAGCACAGTAGGTTTTTGTTCTTTTGCCGTAATTGATCTCTGGTATCAGTTCCCATCCCCACAAAAAATCGACCCACCACTGGGTCGTCCCATACCCTTGTTAGAAAAACATCAACGACGGCGGAGATCGCATCGTAACCTCCAAGCCGCTCATATAAAGATTTATCTGTGTTCGCAAAGCTGAGGTGTTGGAACGTCCCAACCCATAGGAAAATGGCTGTAAGGCAGAGAATGAGGTGGGCGCGAGACAGTAAACGAACTTTCATGTAATTTCCTCCTTATTGAGACAAAAGCCCTATTTTTCAAATATGGTTTGAGGAGGGCGCTCTTTTTAAAAGAGTCACGGGAGCAGGGCAGAAACTCAGAAGCCGTGAATGCCTGTGAAACTTCGATCAGAGGTCCAGCCTTGTGACCTCTCATTCCCTTGGCATCATAACGAACTCTTTGTTTGCCTGACTACCCTATAGACCTTTTCCTAGAAGCTTTATGCTGGTTGTCCTCCTTTAATTTCTCCCCGTTTCCTCTCAAACGAAATAATAACTTGTGTCATAGAGCGCGAATACGTTGGTGTGATAAATTGACCATGTCCTGATGATAAGCATTGGTTAACTGTCACACAAAATGGGCTCTCACTTTAGGATGGGGTAGAGCGTACGAATGGATAACAATAGAAGCTACGTAAAATTGAAGCGTACATCTTCAGGTAGGGGGGTGTGCGCCAGTATTACACCAGATACGTCAATGCACATGTTGTCGCAGCACGAAGTGGAGAAGCTCAGGGAGACCAGTCAGGGCGGGCTCCATGAAATGTTCAGAAGCAGCGTCTTGGCGGTCTTGACCAGTGGGAATGATACGGATGATACCAAAGCCTTTTTTGCCCGTTATGCGGATTTCGATATTGCCTTAGAGCAACGGGACCGCGGGGTGAAGCTTGAACTCATCAACGCTCCCGCCAGTGCGTTTGTGGATGGGGTAATTATTCAAGGGATTAAAGAGCATCTTTTTTCCGTGTTACGTGACATCATCTACGTCCACAACGAAATTCAGCACAATAAAAAATTCGATTTAACGACATCTAATGGGATCACCAACGCAATTTTTCATATCCTACGCAATGCCGAAATCATCCATTCCGTCGAGAATCCACATCTTGTGGTGTGCTGGGGAGGCCATTCGATCAGCGAGGTCGAATATCG
>DOFS01000108.1 GCA_003523945.1 Nitrospiraceae bacterium
TTTCTTCCAGATTGGCTTCTGCCGATAAGGTGGTGATCTGGCTCTCCATCAATGTCCCGACTAAATGATCAGACCTATCAATCAGCAGCTGCCGTAACGTAAGGACCCCTTCCAATTTGCTATCCCGATCGATGACGTAGATATAGTACATGGCTTTCTGCCCATAGGTCCGAATACGATCGACGGCTTCTTCGACCGCAATATCCGGCGGAAGCGTAAACACCTGGGGATCGGCTAAGCTTCCTGCGGTATTAGGGGAATAGCGCAAGGCACGACGGAGCGTGGCCCCCATCGGATTATCTAACCGGTCCAGCACATCCTGGCGGACGGGTTCCTCAAATTGCCGAAGAACTCCTATGGCAGAAGTGGCATTCATGGCACCTAAAACGTCCGCTCCAAGATCTTTTGGAAGCTCTTCGATAATTTTGGCGGTGGACACCGGCAAACAATGCTCTAAGACACCGGCGATTTCCTCTCCGGGTAGGGCCTCCAGGAGCGAAGCCGATTCATGGGGATCGAGCGACTCCAAATGACGAGCCGCTTCCACCGGGTGGGCTTGAAGATACCCCAGAGTCAGTCGATGTTCGAGTTCCATGCGTTAATGCTCGGGATGGGTGATGACGGCTGTTGATTCGGTCACTTGGGTAGCCGGAATAATGACCCGGCCTTCCCGGGTTTCTAGCACCACGGAAATGGGGGTGACCGCCACCACCGTGCCTTGATTATCCCCGATTTTGACGGTCATGCCCACCCGCACCATTGATCCCAAATAATGTGCGGCAATAAGATTGGCCACGGCGGTACGAGATCCAAGCCCAAACGACAAAGCCGCGCCCCCGATTAACCCGGCCAACAAAATCACGATGGTATTATTTAATAATTCCGTATCAATCCCGAGCGCATCAATGGCTGTCACGACGATCAAGAGCACCACGGCCACATAGACCGCCTGGGCCACGATCGTCCCATGGGTAATCCCTGCCGAACTACAGGTCATGGTAATCAGTTCACGGACGAAATTCGCGGCGATTAAACCCAAAATCAGTACCAACACCGCAATGCCGACTTTCGGAATATAATAGGCAATGCCCGTCAAGGCATCCGAAACCATCGTCAAGCTCAGGGTGTCGGACGCTTGAATGAGAAAGACGAGGAAGATAATCCAAAAACCGATCATCCCTAAAATTTCAGAACTTTTCTGTTTGGTTCCCGAGCGCTCCAAAAGAGTTTGCACGGCGGTTCGACTCAGCAACCGGTCAAACCCCATCAATTGCAGCAAACGGGTCACCACGACAGATACAACCCTGGCCAGCACATAGCCTAGTCCCAAAAGCATGATCGCCAGAATCAGGGTTGGCAAATAGGCCACAATTTGGGCCAGGCTTTCGGTGACCGCATCGGTTAGTCCGTCCACCCAACCGGCCATCGTTAGTTTTTTCTCTTGCATATCAGGGATGGTCCTCTCTTCTTTATCGTCTTAGAGGAAACGCCAGGTCTTTCAAACCAGACTCGGTGGGCATTTGGACATGACAATCGTTGATCATAGTATCCTCTTAAACATCACGCAACAACATCCCTGCCACGTACTTCATTATTTGTCCCGATCCAGCCGTACCACCTTCCTGTCAATTCTTATCTTAGAAGAATACGGGTTTCCTCAGGAGACCAAAGACCGGCGTGTCTGGTGCGTCCGCCCCCCCTTTCGTCGCTCCCCCTGCATCGCTTGGGCAAAACGCAGAATGGCCGGGTCCTTGAGCCAGGCAGTTAGCTCTCGACCAATCCGCACTCGCCAGGAGGGATAGACCGAATCCGGTGCTCCAGGCAGATTGGGAGTATCGAGTTCTCCCAGCAAATCTTCAAGTTGCACGATGAGCAGGCGCGAGGGAGTTCTGGCTAAGTACCGGTATATCGCTTGAATCATCTCCCCAGAAAGGCTGGCGGGAACCGACCTGGCCGAAGTCAGGTTCTCCCGATGTAGGGCCTCCCAGATCCGTTGTCGATCCTCAGCACGCAGTCGCCGGTCTTGGTCGAAATCTTCTTTTCGAGGGTATAACCCCCCTTCCTGCTTAATGAGCATATCTCGACCATCCCAATAGCCACTGAGAGTGGGAAGGTCATGCGTTGTCGCGGCCACCAGGGCTTGCTCCGGAAAGGCATGAGGCGGGGTCATCGCTCCCCCGGCCTCTCGTTCAAACAACAGGAGGCGATAGGAGAGAAGTCCTGCCTCATCCAATTTTTGGCGAATAGCAGAAGTCACGGCCCCTAAATCCTCTCCAACAACCATCACCTTTCGCCGCACACTTTCCAGAGCCAGGACGGCTAGAATTTCATCCACGTAGGTTCTGACATACACGCCATCTTTTCCTGTTCCTCCCTGGGGGACCCAGAACATCCGAAACAGTCCCAAGGCATGATCGATCCGGAGCACACCTCCATGTCGCATATTTTGCTGTAAGGTTTCTCGAAGAAAGCGATAGCCGTCTTCCCGTAATTGAACAGGATTAGGAACCGCCAATCCCCAACTTTGCCCATTAAGATTAAACGAGTCCGGGGGGGCTCCAACCGTGATATCAGACGCGAGCTGATCCTGAAAAACCCAGGCATCGGCCCCATCGGGATGAATGCCAACCGGCAGGTCGTGATAGAGCCGGAGGGACAACGAATGTTTCCTTGCCACATGATCCAGATCCTGTAATTGCAACTCGCATAACCATTGGACATATTGATAAAATTGGATCCGGATAGCGTTGGATTGTTGGAAGCCCGCCACTGCGTGTGACCGAGGATGCTGATAGGCCGTCGGCCACTCCCGCCAAACCGCCGTGCCCAGGTGTTCAGTCAACACCTGAAAAGTGCAAAAATTTGTCAAATTCGGATTCAGACGGGTAACAAATCCCTTAAACGCCCTTCCACGCGTCGTGGGATTGTTATGCCGGAGATGATCTCGTCGAAATACTCGAAATAATTCCTCAAGGACCGTCCACTTCAGTTTCCCCACCGCTTCATAGTCGACCCGTGGGCTTTCCCGAAGCTGTTGCAGACGATGCTGGAATTTCGTACTTTTGGCTTTCCGACGAAGACCTGCCGAAGTCCGCCACTCGTCCACCCCTTCCAGGTTCAAATACATGGGACTCCAGAAAAGGCGGCTGGAGGGGGAATAGGGGCTGGTTAATCCTGACGCCGGGATATGCAGAGGATTAACCCCGATGGTGGCCACTCCCCAGCGAGTCCCTGCCACTTTCATGACGTGTCCTAAATCTCGAAAATCCCCAATCCCCCAATTTTTCCGGGATCGTAAGCCATACAGTTGCAGCGAAATTCCCCAAGCCCGTTTAGGTGTAGAAGGAAGATAACATTTTCTGGGCGCCACAATGAGCAGGGCCTCTCCTTCCACTGTTCGCTCCGGATGAACCTTCACACGGACCGAAAGGCTGAAGTATCCCAGGGCCAATTTTTCCGAAAGAGGAAAACGCATCTGAACATACTGCAGCCCGTGGATTGTCTTCCTAGAGAAAACCTCCCCACTGGATCCTGCTAAACAAAATTGGCGGCAGGCCCCGTTTTCATCGGTCAGTTGGATAGTGAGGGAAACCTCGTCCAAACTGCTCTCGCCGAGAGGAAGGGACAGAGGCAACATGAACACAGAATCCGAAAGATACCGCACCACAACCGAATCAATGACCCGGGTCCATATTCGGGAGGCGGCGTGAGAAAGCGAGTTACGAATGACCTTTTGAGTTGAGGCCTTGACGCCCATGCTTAACAGGACTTGCCGAAGATGAGGGACCGCCACCCCTCGCTCCACACCTAACCCATCATGGTAAAACGGCTCAATGCCATACTCCTGACCTAATTGCCAAATCTGCTCCTTGTCACTCTCATGTTTTTTCATCGTTGCCACTCAAAAAAAAGAAATCGCCTTGGTTCGTCTTGATGGGGACACTCCTCCCAGACATTCCCGATAACGCCATTCCGTTGCATCATCCCCAATGGAGTTGGATGGTCGGGGAAATACGCATCCACCGCAATCTTCAGGGTCAGCATCTACAGATCTGATCAGATGTTCCGACAAGGCCAACTAGGAGATACCCTCGACATTCATAATAAGAATAAGCTCACCGCCTCCTTGCGTTTTATCATTGTAAGGGAAGATCAATCTTGTGTCTTCTAGAAACCAGGTCATTGTCGACTTCCACATCAGATCTGGACAGATCCAGGCGGAGGCATTCAACGTCCATTCGACCCTTTGCCTGCTTCAACCTTCTGGACACTGTCAGGAAATCCTCTCATGGTCATTACACGACCCTGACACGGACCCTGAGCATGACAACACCATGCTCCACCGTTTGGACGAAGACCTCTTTTTCCAGTACAATACGAGACAGATCAGGAGTACGGGAACCAACTCACCGTCAGTCAAGCATAGGAGGTTAAGAGCGAAACATGCCCCCTAAAACACCAGACGACAAGCCATCCAAGAAAAAACCGTCCACCACGCAAAAAACGACCCCGGCAAGTAAGACGGTTAAAAAAACCATCAGGAAACCCCTGGCAAATGCTGGCACTAAACGGACCATGCCACCACGGACAGGCAACCAAGACCCTGAGACCTCCTATCCGGGTCCCATGATGGCGTTATCTGAGGAATTGCGTGAACGTATTGCCCAACGCGCCTATGAAATACATCATCGACGCGGAGGCCAACATGGCAGTGATTGGGAAGATTGGCTTCAAGCCGAGCGTGAGATCCTCCTACGGGAGCCTCCCCGCGGCTAACTGAGCCCTGGCAGAACAGCTCTGAACACTAGGCACCAATGACGCATTCACATTTTAACAATGGAGGTTATCTCACATGGACAACGACACTCGATATGTCTTGCTCGCCGGACTCTCATTAATGGTTGGAGTCGTTCTCGGGACAGGCCTGGGGCTGTTGATGGCTCCGCAATCCGGCTCACGAACCCGTCGTCAGTTAAAGAATATGATGGAAGATGCCAGCGAACGGGCCGGGGAATTCGCGGAGGATGCAAAAGATGCTGTGACCGGCATAGTGGAACGCGGCAAAAAATTTGTCGTCTAACAACCCAGCGTCAGAAGGACCCGATTCACCAGGAGGGTTACCCGGCTCTCTAGCGGAGTTCCCGACCTGATGACGGCCAAGGTGCGTGAATCCTTCATGCAGGAGCCTTGACTCAGTCAGTGCCCGCGACCACTGGTGGGGGGGTCCTTCAGGATTTCGGAGTTCGGAACAAGGCAAGCCCCCGAGAGACTAAATGGTAGGGCTGCCCGCCTTTAAGCAACTTCGTATTTTTGTGGCTTTTCTTGTCAAAGGGTACGGCGGTATCAAACTCCAACTCCCAACGTACCGACTTGGTGTGGGCAGGAAGGATGAAGTCCACATCCTCATGATGGGCATTCAGTAACACGAGGAACGTTTCGTCGACGATCGGCCGACCTTGGCTATCTTTCTCCACGATGGCATCACCCGCTAACCGGATCCCCAATGTACGGAGTCCCATCTGCCAATCTTCATGGGACATTTCTTTTCCATGCGATGCGAACCAGGCAATATCCTTCACTTCCGAATCTTCTACCCGACGCCCTTGAAAAAACCTTCGGCGTTGAAACACCGGATGGGTTTTTTTAATCTCAATGAGCAGTTTCACAAAGTCCAGCAAGGCGAGTTGGGACTTCGTCAGATTCCAGTTTACCCAACTTAACTCGTTATCCTGGCAATAGGCATTATTATTACCCTGTTGCGTGCGACCCAATTCATCCCCACCACAGATCATCGGCACTCCCTGGGATAACAACAACGTGGCGAAAAAATTCCGAACCTGCCGGTCGCGTAATTCCTGAATCGCGGGATCATCGGTCGGCCCTTCCACTCCACAATTCCAACTTTGGTTATCGTCAGTCCCATCGCGATTCCCCTCCTGATTGTCTTCATTATGCTTATGGTCATAGGACACCAAATCATGGAGGGTAAATCCGTCATGGGCCGTCACAAAATTGATGCTGGCATAGGGTTGGCGTCCGCTTTCACCATAGAGATCGCTGCTCCCGGACCAACGATGGGCGATTTCCCCAAGGAGACCACCATCCCCCTTCCAATACCGGCGGATGGAATCACGGTATTTCCCATTCCACTCTGCCCACCCCGGTGGGAAATTTCCTACCTGATACCCCCCTTCGCCCAAATCCCACGGTTCAGCAATCAACTTCACCTGCGACAACACGGGATCCTGATGAATGATGTCAAAAAAGGCGCTGAGTCGATCCACATCGTGCAACTCACGGGCAAGGGCAGATGCCAGATCAAACCTGAACCCATCCACGTGCATATCAATCACCCAATACCGCAAGCTATCCATGATCAACTGCAAGGTCCGGGGATGTCGGACATTCAGCGTATTTCCACAACCGGTATAATCCATGTAATAGCGTGGATTGTCCGGAGACACCCGATAATAGGACGCGTTATCAATCCCACGAAATGATAAGGTCGGCCCAAAGTGATTGCCTTCTCCGGTATGGTTATAGACCACATCGAGAATGACTTCGATGCCGGCACTATGAAGTTTCCTGACCATGGATTTGAACTCATTGACCTTTTCTCCTCCACCGGGGAAAGCCGAATACCGAATGTCCGGCGCAAAATACCCAATGGAGTTGTACCCCCAATAATTGGTGAGACCCTTTTCTTTTAAGTAGAGATCATTCACAAAATGTTGAACCGGCAGCAGTTCCACTGCGGTGATCCCGAGCGATTGAAAATATTGTATAATTGCCGGAGACGCCAAGCCCGCATAGGTTCCCCGTAATGATTCAGGAACATCCGGATGCCGCATGGTCATTCCCTTGACGTGGACCTCATAGATCACCGTCTGCTGCCAGGGAATATTCAGAAGTTGATCCCCCCCCCAGCTAAATGCCTGATCGACGACAACCCCTTTGGGAACGTTTTCGGCATTGTTTCGATCATCGAATGAGAGATCGCCTTTGGGATCTCCAAGCCGATAGCCAAACATGGAATCGGACCATCGCACGACCCCGGTCAATGATTTCGCATAGGGGTCGATCAGAAGTTTGGCCGGATTAAACCGGTGGCCCGCCTCGGGATCATACGGCCCATGCACTCGGTAGCCATAGAGTTGACCCGGACGCACCTCAGGAAGATACACATGCCAGACTTGATCCGTCCGTTCTTCAATGGAAATCCGGTGGGTTTCCCGGTCTTGAAGGTCACTGTCAAACAGACAAAGATCCACACCGGTCGCATTTTCGGAAAACAAGGCAAAGTTGACTCCCTGTCCATCCCATGTGGCTCCAAGCGGGTATGATTGACCTGGCCAAATTTCCATAAATACGGTTCTCCTGGATGTGGGTTTCTGGATATATGAAATTGCGGGGCACGATAATACAGTATATCCCAATATGGAGCAAAGGGAATCTGCCGCTTTAAGCCTTCCATATACAGCTCTTCGGCTTTTTGCTAAGCTTTCTTCCATTCCATTGCCCACCAGCAACAATCTGATCAAAAATACCGACAGGGAGGAAATACGTTTGAAAAAGTTGCATCCCGAACCATGGCAATTAAATCTTGGCGCATCCTGTCTCAATGCCTCTTCTGTGGAGTTTCGAGTTTGGGCACCTAAGGCCAGTTCGCTCGCTGTCAAAATCATGGGAAGGACCGGCGAACCGACTCTCCTGACCCAGGAACCGTTGGGGTATTGGAAAGGCACCGTTGAGGGCCTCTCTCCAGGTGCCCGCTACCAGTATCTGTTGAATCACACCCTCGAGCGCCCTGATCCGGCCTCCCGCTCACAACCGGATGGGGTTCATGGCCCATCGGAAATTATCGATCCCCATTCTTTCTCGTGGACAGATTCATCCTGGCGTGGCCTGCCGCTTGAGCAATACATCATGTACGAACTTCATACCGGCACTTTCACACAGGAAGGGACCTTCGATGCCATTATCAATCGTCTCCCGTATTTGCGTGACCAGGTTGGCATCACCGCCATTGAACTTTTACCGGTAGCGCAATGCCCTGGGACAAGAAATTGGGGATACGATGGAACCTTTCTCTTTGCCCCGCAGCACAACTATGGGGGACCTGACGGCCTCAAACGACTGGTGAACGCCTGTCACACCGCCGGTCTGGCCGTGATCATGGATGTGGTCTATAACCACCTGGGGCCGGAAGGAAATTACCTTGGTGATTTTGGTCCATATTTTACCGACACCTATAAAACCCCATGGGGGAGTGCCCTCAATTACGATGGACCTGAAAGTGACGCAGTCAGACAGTTCATGATCAGCAATGCCGTCTACTGGATTCAGGAGTACCACATCGATGCCTTACGCCTTGATGCGATTCACGGCATCTTCGACTTCAGCGCCAAGCATCTTCTTCAGGATATTGGAGAAGCGGTTCATGCGGAGGGACAGCGGCTCAATCGCCAGGTACATGTGATTGCCGAAAGCGACCTGAATGATGCTCGTGTTATTTTGCCTCTCTCACGAGGCGGGTATGGGTTGGATGGGCAATGGAGTGATGACTTTCATCATGCCCTGCATACCGTGCTGACAAAAGAGCATAAGGGATACTATGAAGATTTCGGCCAGCTGAAGGACTTGGGTAAGGCCATTCGAGAAGGCGTGGTTTATACAGGACAGTATTCTCCCCATCGGAGACGGAAACATGGCAATTCCTTCAAAGCGTGCGCACCTACACAGCTTGCAGTATGTGCCCAGAATCATGATCAAATCGGCAATCGCGCCCAGGGAGACCGCCTCAGTACTCTGGTCAGCTTTGAAGCTCTTAAAGTCGGCAATGCTGCCGTTCTCCTCTCGCCCTACCTTCCCCTCTTATTTATGGGAGAAGAATACGGCGAAACCGCACCCTTTCTGTATTTCATCGACCATGGAGATCCTGCCTTAATTGAAGCTGTCAGACAGGGGAGAGCAAGAGAATTCGCGGCGTTCGGATGGACCGACATTCCCGATCCCTATAGCCATGAGACCTTTGAACGTTCCAAAATCCGGCTGAGCCTTGAGAGCCATTCCCAACAACAGGCCCATCTGAAGTGGTGCCAGGCCTTAATCCATCTGCGCAAGACTATTCCAGCCTTAGGCACCGGAGCGAAAGGTCATAGAATCCAGATCCGGTCTCATGCAAAAAGTCAATTACTAATGATCCATCGCCATGCCAGACAGGGGCCTGATGCACTTTTGCTTCTAGGGTTTCAGGACAAGGCCTCATTGGCGTTAGTCAAGCTTCCAAAAGGAAATTGGGAATCCCGTCTTGATAGCGGAACCTTCGGAGTTGGGGACCAGCTAGACCATCCGGCTCCCTCCCACCTGACCATTCAGAATGCCGAACAGGTCTCTCTCAAGCTTCCACCCTATCCAGCCTGGATTTTCCTGAAAACTGACTAGCTCAAGCCCAAGA
>DOFS01000491.1:0-3188 GCA_003523945.1 Nitrospiraceae bacterium
AGACCTATCTCCCACAAATTCAATTGTGGGGGAAAGATCTGACTCCGGCCGCCATCGTGAGTGATGTGGGAAGTGTGAAGGGTCAACTGGTCTCAAAGATTGAAGCCATGTTGCCTCCCTCGACGTTTTTTGTTGGGGCGCATCCGATTGCCGGAAAAGAAAAATCTGGAGTGGCTCACGCTGACTCCCGTTTGTTTCAAGGCGCTCGCTGCATTGTGACTCCGACTCCGAATACAGATGCTCAGGCCCTGGGAAGAGTTCGTCATCTTTGGGAAACTGTCGGGTCTGTGGTGGCATCTATGGACCCCATGGACCATGATTGGGTCTTCGGTGCGGTGAGTCATCTGCCCCATATCGCAGCTTTTTCTCTCATGCATACCTTGGAGGCGCTGCAAGGACGAACATCTCAGGCGGCGGATTTGCTGAATTTTTCCGGCGGAGGGTTGCGCGATACCACGAGGATTGCTGCTAGTTCGCCTGAAATGTGGCGGGATATTTGTGTCGCCAATCATGAGAATTTGGTGGAGATGGTTGATCGGTATATTCAACAGCTACAAAATTTTCGGGAGTTGTTGAGCAAGGAGGATGCACCTGGATTGCACGAGGCGATTTCTCGTGCCAAAGCCTCACGAGAACGGTTGATATGAATCAGTTCACTATTTTTCCGACCAAGAAACCTCTTCGTGGATCAGTGTCGGTGCCAGGGGACAAATCCATCACCCATCGCGCGCTCATCTTTGGAGCCTTGGGACATGGAAAAACACGTATTTCTGGCTTCTCTAAAGGCGAAGATTGCCTGAATACCCTCGGTGTGGTTCGTGCCTTAGGCGCTGATGTGCAGGAAACCTTTGAAGGACTAGAGGTGACTGGCAAAGGACTCTGGGGCCTACAAGAACCTGCGAATGTTTTGGATTGTGGGAATTCCGGGACGGGATTACGCCTTTTAGCTGGAGTCCTAGCCGGGCAAAATTTCTTTTCCGTTCTCACGGGGGATGCCTCTCTAAGAAGTCGTCCGATGGGCCGGGTGGTCACTCCACTCCGACAAATGGGCGCTGTCATTTCGGGAAGAGGTGGCGGTGAGTTGGCTCCTTTGGCTATTCAAGGGACAGGGCTCAAGTCAATCCTTTACGAATCTCCTGTCGCAAGTGCGCAAATAAAATCGTGCGTCCTCTTGGCCGGTCTCTTTGCTGAAGGGACGACCATTGTGAAGGAACCCAGAAAGTCGCGAGATCATACGGAACGTCTCCTGGCCTATCTGGGAGTACCACTTCAGGTTGACGGGTGCACCGTGCATCTTCAAGGTCGACCCTCTTTTGATGGAAAGCCGATCGCGGTACCCGGAGACATATCGGCTGCGGCGTTTTTTATGGTTGCGGCCTCTATTGTTCCTGATTCGGACCTCCTACTCACGGATATAGGATTGAATCCTGAACGAACAGGCATTCTGGATATCCTCCTCGAGATGGGTGCTAATATATCCATCCTCAATCAACGGGAAATATCAGGGGAACCTGTTGGTGATATTCGTGTGCGGTCCGCTCCGCTGAGGGGAATGCCTATTGGGCCTGAGTTCATTCCGAAGACGATTGATGAATTGCCTATTTTGTGTGTGGCTGCGGCTTTGGCGAATGGCCAGACGCGCATTACCGGAGCCCAGGAACTTCGAGTGAAAGAAACCGATCGCATTCGAGCCATGGCGACGGAATTAGCGCGCCTTGGCGTTGAGGTTGAAGAACAACCTGACGGTTTAGTCATCAATGGCGGCTCTTCCATTAAGGGTGCGGCTTGTCAGAGTTATGGTGATCATCGGGTTGTGATGTCGCTTGCTGTCTGCGGATTAGTAGCAGAATCTCCGATCATCATTGAGGATGTGGCATGCGTTGAGACTTCTTTTCCAGGATTCAAAGATAAACTGTTGGATTTATTGACAAATTCTCAGTGAGCATTATAATGCTCCAGAAATTAGGTCGGAAGAGGAGAAGAGGGACGTTCAACGTCGTCGGTTACTGATCACTATTGACGGGCCATCCGGAGTGGGAAAGAGCACCGTGGCCAAGTTTTTGGCTGCTCGTCTGGGATATGTTTACCTGGACACGGGAGCTTTGTATCGAGCGATTGCCTGGAAAGTTCAGCAAGAGCAACTTGACGCAACCAGTCTTGGTCAGATCAAATCACTCCTTGCTCGTACCGTTTTACGGCTGATGCCGGGGAAAGATGGCCTTTCTATTTGGGTGGATGGGCAGACCATTGACCAAAAAGCCCTTCGAACTCCATCCATTAGCCAATTGGCTTCCTGTGTTGCGGCTCTTCAACCGGTCAGGGAATGGTTGCTCCCGGTTCAGCGAGAAATTGGTGGAGAGGTCGGAATTGTCGCTGAAGGAAGGGATATGGGGACACGGGTATTCCCAAGTGCTGATGTGAAGTTTTATCTTGATGCGGATTTGGAAGTTCGCGCGAACCGGCGCCAACAGGAATTGGTTCAACAAGGTAAAACGATTCACCTGAAGACGGTTCGGGATGATATGGCTGTTCGAGATGATCGTGACCGGACCAGAAGCGTGGATCCTTTACGTCCGGCGTCTGAGGCGTTCATGATTGATACCTCTCACCGGTCTGTTGAAGAGGTTGTCGGACAGATGATGAAAATCATAACGGATCGTTTGTGAGTGGAGTGGTCTATGGGCTGTTATGGATCCTATTTAACGTGTTGGCACGACTGGTCTTTCGATTCCGAACAGAGGGTGGCCAGCATTTTCCCAAGACGGGTGGGGTCATCGTTGCGGCAAACCATGCCAGCTATTTTGATATTCCCCTGTTAGGGTGTGCGATTCCGCGGCGGGTTTTTTTTTTAGGGAGGTCGAACTTATTCCCCAATCGGTACTTGAATTCGGCCTTGCAAAGGCTCGGTTGGATCCCTCTGAAAACCCACCGACTGGACAGAAAAGCTTTTAGGCATGCACTCTCTCACTTGCAAGCAGGTGAACCCGTAGTTATTTTTCCTGAGGGCACAAGGACGGAGGACGGGTCCTTGCAGATCGGGAAGCCTGGCTTAGGCTATTTAGTGGCTGAATCACAATGCCAGGTGATTCCTGCGTATATTTCTGGTACGTTTACAGTTCTTCCCATTCGATCACGATGGCCGCGGCTGTTTCCTGTAAAGGTCAGATTTGGGAAACCATTGAAATTTT
>DOFS01000491.1:3382-4425 GCA_003523945.1 Nitrospiraceae bacterium
TGGGTGGCGTTCCCTCTCCGACGACCCAGCAGGCATATAAGGAAGATTCTAGAAGTAAGCTGTGCAACTAAATTATGGCAATCACCATTTAACCCCCCAAACTCTGCTGGAGGTATCAAAAGTCGGATGAATACTCTTACTCAACAACCTGAAAGAATGGATCGAGAAACCCTTGCCGCTTTATATGAGGAAACGTTTAAAAATATTGAAGAAGGAACAATTACCGAGGGCAGGGTGATTGATATCCAACGAGATCGAGTGGTGGTGGACATTGGGTATAAATCCGAAGGGATGATTCCTGCCGACCAATTTTCTTCGGAAGAACTTGAACAGCTGTCGGTGAATGATCCGGTTCAAGTGTATATCGAGCAATGTGAAGATGCAGATGGCAACTTGCTCCTCTCCAAAGAAAAAGCCGATAAGATGAAGGTTTGGGAGGATTTGGAAGTTGCCCACAAAGATGAAAAGCAAGTGCAAGGTAAAGTCATTTCGCGTATTAAGGGTGGCATGATCGTTGATATTGGGGTGAAGGCCTTTTTACCAGGATCGCAAATTGACTTGACTCCGGTCAGAGACCTGGATGGGCTGGTCGGGAAAACGTATAACTTTAAAATCATTAAAATTAATCATCGTCGAGGCAATGTGGTCGTCTCCCGACGGGCGCTTCTCGAAGAAACTCGAGATAAACGCAGACAATCGACTTTGTCTACATTGTCTGAAGGGCAGTTGATTGAAGGGACCGTGAAGAACATCACTGATTATGGGGCCTTTTTGGACCTGGGCGGCATTGATGGTCTGTTACACATTACCGATATTTCCTGGGGACGTGTTGGGCATCCATCGGACATGTTTTCAATCGGTGATCGCGTTGAAGTCCTAGTGTTGAAATACGACCGTGAGACGGGTCGTATTTCCTTGGGTGTGAAGCAAAAATCTCCAGATCCCTGGACTAAGGTTGAAGAGAAATACCCGGCAAGAAGTCGCGTGAATGGGAGGGTGGTGAGCCTGACTGACTATGGTGCGTTTGTCGAATTGGAGCCAGG
>DOFS01000488.1 GCA_003523945.1 Nitrospiraceae bacterium
GGGCCGGCGATTGAGTATCGTTAATATGACAAAGAGTGCGACACCTTCCAATCCGGCCTCATAGAGTTGTGACGGGTGTCGGCACTCTGGGCCGCCATGGGGAAAGACCATGCACCACTCCACGTCAGTCGACCGCCCGAATAACTCCCCGTTGATAAAATTCCCCATCCGCCCAAACCCCAGTCCAATGGGAGCTGCTCCTGCTGCCAAGTCGGCGATGGGCAAAACAGGAAACTCGCGGGTTTTGCAAAAGATCCAGATAGCGATGCAGGTTCCGATCAGCCCGCCGTGAAATGACATACCCCCTTCCCATACCGCAAAAACTTTGAGGGGATGGTCTAGATAAAAGGGAAGGTTATAAAACAGCACATATCCCAAGCGCCCACCGAGAAAGACGCCAAAGGCGGCATAGACAATAAGATCGGACAATTGTTGGGGTGGGAGAGACACGTGTTTTGTGGCGGCTCTGGACTTGATGAGCCAATAGGCTCCTGCTAAACCCAGGAGGTACATGAGGCCATACCATCTAAGCGCGAGTGGGCCGATCCTGAAAAAGACCGGGTCAATGTCCGGGTAGGGAAGCCTCGCCAGGTCAGCCAAGAGGGAAACCGGGTCTATGGCCATCATGCGGCAATCTGCCTTAACGCAATTAAGAGGTCCCAGCCAGATATCCGTGCTCCGCATAATGAGGAGGTGGTAGTTATCGGCCAAATGGGAAGAGGAAGTACCGCATTCCCCAACAAGGACGAGCCGGTTGGGAGAACCTGGTTCTTCTTGGAATGTAGTAAAACGGTTATCGACAAGGGTTTGTGGAGCAGAATAGGGTTGCCTTACACTAGCAGCAGACCGGTCTGGTCAATTGGTTACAACTCATCATGACATCTACCTACCACAAATGCGGATGAAAGAAAAGGTGGATTGGCTATAACCGGAAGTCTTTATCTTGACGAGAGGCATAGACGGCATGGCTGAAATTGGATCATCTTCCCGTTCCAATGGTGCAGAAATCATTTTGGATTGCATTAGTGACGGGGTGATTACGATTGACTTGCAAAAACGTGTGACCTTTTTAAATCGGGCGATGCAGAAGATGCTGGGGTACGACGTCGATGCGGCGGGGACGCTATTAGCCTGTGATGTGCTGATCCAAAGCAATATTTGCTCGACCAAAGAATGTGTCCTGGAGCGGGCTCTTCAGGGAGAGCGGGTGTCGAATTTCGAAGCGGTGGTACGTCGACGTGATGGCGTCCATATTCCGGTGAGCATCAATACCGATTTTTTATTGGATAAGGAAGGAACGTTGATCGGGTTAATCGAAGTCATTCGAGATATCTCGCTGGTTCGTGAGTTAAGTGCCAAGGTCGAAGAGGTCTCGGAACTCAAGCATCGGCTGGGAGAGCAGACCAGGCTGGATAATATGGTCGGTCGATGTCCTCGCATGCAGGACATTATGGCGAAATTACCAATCATTGCCGCCTCGAAATCCTCCGTCCTCATTACCGGAGAAAGCGGGACGGGCAAAGAATTAATTGCCTGTGCCTTACATGCCCATAGCCCGAGAAAATATGCCCCCTTCGTGGTGGTGAATTGCTCAAGTTTGTCTGAGGGGATTCTGGAGAGTGAAATATTCGGTCATGTCAAAGGCGCGTTTACCAATGCATATTTTGATAAACCCGGCCGTTTTGAAATTGCCAATGGTGGGACAATCTTTCTCGATGAAATCGGAGAGATGAGCGTGGCCACCCAAGTAAAATTATTGGGAGTCCTGGAGCGGGGGCAGTTTGAACGGGTGGGATCTAATGACACCGTCACGGTAGATGTAAGGGTGGTCGCGGCCACGAATCGGAATCTGGAAGAAGCCGTCCAGCAAGGCCGTTTTCGGGAAGATTTATATTTTCGTATACGGGTGATTCCAATTGCGCTGCCCCCCCTGCGTGAGCGGACGGGAGATATTCCCTTGCTCGTGAACCATTTTCTCGAAAAATTCAATCGTGAAATGGGCAAGCATATCACCAGCTTATCCCCACAATGTTTAACTGCTCTCAGTCGGTATCCGTTTCCCGGCAATATCCGGGAGCTTCAAAATATGATTGAGCATGCCTTCGTGTGTTGTGAAGAGGATGCGATTCAATTTGAACATCTTCCGGCCGACCTGCATCGGTATTGTTGGGAGCATCGGGAATGGACGGACTCTGAATCCCTGGAGGCTTTGGAACGACAAGCCATTTGCCGGGCGTTGGAAAAGTCTGGTTGGCGGCTGAAGGAAGCTTCTCAGCAGTTGGGAATTGGTCGATCGACCTTGTGGCGGAAGGTCAGACAATTTGGATTATCCCAGGCACCTTAAAAACGTTTCATTTTGGATTCTATTGTTACCATATTGTGCTATTTTTGTTAAAATGTTATATATTCAATTACTTATGTAACTTTAATTCGGCTAATTTTATATTTTTTGTTTCATTTTGAAACGTTAGGGAAAGTCCATTAAATTGAAAGGCTATATTAATCAGGTGCTTGCGCGGGACCCATTACGGCATATGGATTGCTTTTCTAATCTCATTACTTAGGCATTGATTTTATTATTATTTTTTTGCTGTAAGAAGGAGTGCTGCACATGGATTGTCCGCGTTGTCAGGGGATAATGATTCAAGATAAGTTTGGGGATGTGGCCGATGAATCCGGAGCCATATATTTTTCGGGGTGGCGGTGTATTACCTGTGGGGAAATTTTGGATCCGGTGATTTCTGAAAATCGTCGACATCATCATGAACCTCTCATCGGGCGTTCCCGAAAAAAGTTTGCCACGCAATTAGGGTAGGTGTTTCTGCCAATCGTTCTTCTGCTAGTATCCTTTTTAACAATTGTCCATTTGTGGTGAGAGACCCGAAATCCTCTTCAGTCCGGAGGGTTTCGGGTTCGCTGTGATTTACGGGCAGTGGTATGGTGTGCAGAGGTGACCGTTATGAAGCAATTTTCCTGTAAAATTTTTTTTATGCGTGTTAGTGACATAAGGAGATTATTGAATGGCTGCTGAACAAAACCCGGCCGGTCCCGGAACCCCACCCAATCAACCTGAAGGCAATCCATTGCCGGGCGTGAAACACATCATTGCGGTGAGCAGTGGCAAAGGCGGAGTCGGCAAATCC
Source organism: Nitrospiraceae bacterium (assembly GCA_003523945.1). Taxonomy (GTDB): domain Bacteria; phylum Nitrospirota; class Nitrospiria; order Nitrospirales; family UBA8639; genus Nitrospira_E. Next base: position 3,144 of record DOFS01000488.1, read on the forward strand.
ACGGTCACCGTGAACTTGGCCGTCGCGCTTAAACAGCAAGGCTATGCGGTAGGATTAATGGATGCCGATGTGTATGGACCGAATATTCCTCTGATGATCGGGGTGTCAAAAGAGCCGGGAAAGGATGGGGACAAAATTCTGCCTGCCGAGGGACAGGGAGTGAAAGTCATCTCCATGGGATTTTTCGTGCCGGAAGACACGCCGGTGGTATGGCGGGGACCCATGGTCCATTCGGCGATCCAGCAATTTTTTCGTGATGTAGTTTGGGGGGAACTCGATTATTTACTGATCGATTTACCGCCCGGGACGGGAGATGTGCCTTTGACGTTGTCGCAATTAGTGCCGTTGACCGGAGCGATTACCGTGACCACTCCGCAGGAAGTGGCTCTGCAGGATGTGAGAAAAGGCATGACGATGTTCAAAAAAGTCAACGTGCCTTTGCTCGGCGTGATTGAAAATATGAGTTATTTTGTCTGCGGCCATTGTCACGAACGGACAGAAATTTTTTCGACAGGCGGTGGGGAACGTGCCGCTCAGAAATTTGAGATCCCATTTTTGGGACGAATTCCGATTGATCCGGCTATCCGGGAGGGGGGAGATAAAGGGACTCCAATTGTCAGCCACGATCCCTCGTCGCCCCAAGCCCAGGCCTTTCTTCAGATTGCCAAAACCCTGACGGCCAATATCGACCAAGCGGAAAAAGGTAACGGGGACGCTGCGCCCTCCATTTCCAGTTTACTCAAAAAAATTACTGATCCTTTGAAGAAGACTTAAATGAAAGCATATTAATGTTGAGGAGAACCTATGGCGGAGTTAGTGCGAATCGCGAAAATAGATGAAGTGGAAGAGGGAAAAGGAATGGTGGTGGAAGCCGGTGAGAAATGTCTGGCCGTCTTTAAAGTGGATGGAGCCTTCCATGTCATTGATAACACCTGTCTCCATAGAGGCGGCCCTTTAGGCGAGGGCGATGTCGAGGGGGAGACGGTGACCTGTCCCTGGCATGGCTGGGAGTACAATGTGAAAACCGGACATTGTCTCAATAACCCCTCCAGTCATGTGAGATCCTACTCGACCGTTGTTGAAGATGGAGAAGTCAAAGTAGACCTGTCGGAGCCATAGAAAAAGCCATCCTGGGGTGGCACTGTGGCGGGGACGTGTGTCCGTAGAGCATTTTTCTCAATGGGTGCCATATGGCGTCAGTACCCCACCTGTGATCTCATGACTTGGTGGCCTACCGGATCGGTTCCGCGAAACCTATCCAGGTTGGCGACGGGCAGATGTCATTCTCCTGTCGAATAATGGGAGACTTTCTGGTCGATCTGTCGATCTCATGGCTCTGTCCCGAACAGGTATCTGTCAAATGTCACATTTCCCTCATGAGTCCATACGATCTTTCCTCATGTCTTCTTGTCCCCGTGAGTCCAACCCGGCCAGTTAAAACCTCATGTCCGGCCTTGAGCACGGTTTCGCGTTTTCTTCCCTTCCCTCTATTATATTTTTTCGGCAAATTCTATGGCGTCCGTGAGGGGATCCAATTCAAAGGCATCATGATTTTTGGATAACGATAAATCAGGCATAGCATCCCCTTTGGGTTCTTGATACCATTGAGGCATTACACTGTGTTGGGTTGATTCAGACCTCTATGTTTGTCAAACGTCTTTTGCTGTTCATCCCGTTGACCCTGGTCATTTTTCTGGTTCAATCCTATTTCTGGGTCCCAACCTATGAGCACCAGGCTGCGGGTAATCCGGATCGCTTAGTTACCTACATTGAGGCATCCAGCGGGGATGCCAAGATTCTCAATCCCATCCTCAATGCCGATTCAGCCAGCTCCAATATCGTCGGTCATGTGTTTGAGGGCTTACTGGATTTAGATGAAAATTTGAAGCTCCGTGGCCGGTTGGCTACCGATTGGCAGATCACCGAACGGGCCTATGTCCTGGTCAATCCGCATCACCGGTTTCCTGATGGAACGGAAGTGAAAGGGAGCACGCTCTTTCAGAAAATTCATCAGGCCTGGAAGGCCGGAACGATTAGGGGATTGCAGGATAAGGTGCAAGCCATTGAATTATTACCTTCCGCCCAACGATCGGAATCCATTTCCCTTTTGCTGCCCAACGCGGAAGGAAAACCTCAGCTCAAAGACATATCTGTGACCATTGACGTACCGGAACGGGTGGCCCTGACCCTTTCCGAGGTGGATCAGGATTTATTCGACCGGTTGAAGCCGGTCCTTGGTGAGCGATATTTCGAGAATTTCCCCTACCATAAACATATTCTTCCCCAGGAGGCGGTGCAAAAAGAGCTTGAGGAGCCCCTGCGGAACAAATTCCGGGAAATTCTTCCTGTCGGGGAGCATAACCCCACCATCCTGTTTCATCTTCGCCAGGGTGTAAGATTCCATGATGGGCATGAGTTCGACGCGGGAGATGTGAAGTTCACCTATGAAGCCATTATGGATCCCAAAAATTTGTCTCCACGGACTCCGGATTTTGAGCCAATTAAAATGGTGGAGGTCGTAGATCTCTATACGATCAAAATTATTTACAAACGGCTCTATTCGCCGGCCATTAATGCCTGGACCATGGGGATGCTACCTGAGCATTTGCTCAATAAGGAGGCGTTAACCCGAGAGAAGCAGGAGCGCGGATTGTCAGAAGAGGCTCAAAAGACATTCGGGTTGCGAGACAGCCAATTCAACAGACATCCTATCGGCAGCGGGCGTTTCCGGTTTATCGAATGGCAGGGGGATGAATTTATTCATCTTCAACGGTATGAAGATTATTGGGAAGGTCCGGCTGAATATCATGAGTATTATATGCGCATTATTCCTGAATTGTTTACACAGGAGGTAGAATTCCGCACGGGCGCAGTCGATTTCTATGCGGCTCAGCCCCATCAGGTTGACCGGTATAAAAGTGATCCGACCTATCAATGGTTTAGCAGTCTGGGATTTGCCTATACCTATATTGGGTATAACAACCGAAAACCGTTATTTGCCGATCCAAAGATCAGGACAGCCCTGGGGATGGCGATTAATGTCGACGAGATCATCACCTATTTGATGTATGGCGAAGGTGAGCGGACGACCGGACCCTATCCCCGGAATACCGAATGGTATGATCAGTCAATTCAACCTCTTCCCTACGATCCGTTGGGAGCCCTCGCCATTCTCGAGAAAGCCGGATGGGCAATGAATGGAGACGGATGGCTCGAAAAAGATGGGAAGATTTTTGAGTTTAATCTCATTACGAATAACGGGAATCCTATCAGAAAAAATTTGATGACCATCGCGCAGAACGCCTGGAAAAAGATCGGCGTCAAAGTGAATACACAGGTCTTCGAATGGGCGGTATTTTTGAGTGATTTTGTGAATACCGGTGACTTTGATGCGGTCGTGTTGGGGTGGAGCATGGGCATTGACCCCGATCTTTATCAGATTTGGCATTCCAGCCAGGCCGGTCCCCAACAATTAAACTTTGTCGGATATAAGAACTCTCGTGCCGACGAACTCATCGTCCGGATTCGACAGGAATACAATAGAGATCGACAAGAGCAATTGACGCACGAGCTTCACCGGTTGATTCATTTAGATCAACCCTATACCTTCCTCTATGCCCCGTTGAGTACGCGGGTCTTGGATAAGAAAATTGTTCTGGTTGAAAAAGGGCCGGATGGCAAGGAACAATTTAAAAAGATTTATCCCACCAAAAGCGGTGACATTACATTCTATTT
>DOFS01000487.1 GCA_003523945.1 Nitrospiraceae bacterium
CCATGTGTAGTGGAATTATCCTTCCGGCCCCATAAGGATTGAGCCCGTATGACAGGAGTGCCGAGGCCTCGTGCGACGAGGGGAAGCAGTGATGTCCACAACTCTCCTTTCAAGGTGATGTTCTGTATTGCCGGGTTTCGCCACGGCAGGCAAGGCCCTTTTTGTTCCGGCAAAAGGCCTCAAAACCAGTGACGCCCGTCCGGCCTCATGAGAGGGGACGGACGCAAGCCTGTGGAAGGCGGACCGACTCGCTCTGCTCACACAAGGCCCGCCAGCGAATGAGAGCATCCCTCCCTTGGGCCAGACCGCAGGCGTCGGACCATGGGAGACGAGCCTTTCAGGGACCCACATGAAAGAGCGAGGAGCCATTTATTCAGTATGATCCGTTTATTCCCTGTCCGTGACTCAAGCGGGAATCCCGTTTACAATAGAAGTCATATGAAACGTCATTGGTATTTTCGTTGAAGGATGAGCACGTTTCCAATTCAATTGCCCATACGATTCAATCTATTCGGGAGAACATCCGGCAGGTCGCTCTCCGGGTAGGACGGGATCCTGCCAGCATTCGGTTGGTCGCGGCGACCAAAAAGGTCCCCGTCGCCAACTTGGAAGAAGCCTATCGGGCCGGCGTGCGAATATTTGGCGAAAACCGGCTTCAGGAGGCGCAGGAGAAGCGGCAGATTCTTGGGCCACGGGAAGAATTAGTCTGGCACTTCATCGGTCGGATGCAACGCCGGAAACTCAAGGACCTTGTCGGAAATTTTGCGTTGCTGCATTCCGTAGAAAGTCTGGAGCAGGCCAGGAGTATTAATGCGGTGGCTGAAAAGCTCGGCATTCAACAAGCCGTGCTACTCGAAGTGAACGTCGGGGAGGAAGCCAGTAAGGGCGGGTTTACCTCACAGGAGGTAGAGGCCGGGATAGAAGAATTGGACCGGCTCCCTCACGTGTTCATTCAAGGGTTAATGACGCTTCCGCCTTGGAAGGAGAATCCCGGGGACGTTCGCCCCTATTTTTCGGAAGTCAGGCTGTTACGAGATCGGTTGGCTCGACAGACATGGACCCGGATACGGATGAATGAATTATCGATGGGCATGTCTCATGACTATGAGATTGCCATAGAAGAGGGGGCCACGATGGTTCGAATCGGAACGGCTATTTTTGGAGCACGCCAGGAGGCCGTCAGTCCCACCGTTTTGGGATAACCCGGTGGCGTCGATAAGGGTGTTGAAAATTTGAATGATTGGGTATGGTGATTCTCAGGTAGGCAACTGAGGACCATGCGAAAAAATAAGCGAGTGTTCAAAAAGGTTCGTCCGGCAAGACCGCACCCGCTTGGACGGGAGAGCGTACAAGGGAGTACGTGAGCACGGCCAAGGGATGACCTGCCTGCGCGCTTGCGCGTCGAAGCGTGCTTCAGCGCGTAGACGCGAAGCCGCTTTCAGCCTTCGTAGCTCCTTCGGCGAAGGGGGCACGGCGAAGGTAGGGAACGACGCCGGCGGCCTTTTTCAAGATTCTCTACAGGTAAAGGAGGACCATGTTTATTGCGGGAAATATCTTACAAGCGATTGCGACCATTCTGGATACCATCTTATGGTTGTATATGTGGGTCATCATTATTCGAGCCTTGATCTCCTGGGTGAGTCCCGATCCCTGGAATCCCATTGTCCAGTTTTTGGACAGAGTGACCGAACCGGTCCTCTATCAAATACGGCGCCGGCTAGGCATAGGAGGGATGGGATTTGATTTTTCCCCGATCATTGCTATCCTCATTATTATGTTTGTCCAAATTGCCGTGGTGGCATCTCTGAAGGACCTCGCTCTCAGAATGCACTAGCCGGTGAGGGAAAGGAGTCGTGATGAAAATTACACCATTGGATATTCAGCATAAGGTCTTCGATACGCAATGGCGCGGGTATCACAAAACACAAGTGGACCAATTTCTGGAAGAAATCGCTGAATCGGTCGAAGAACTCACCAAGGACAACCTGGTGTACAAAGAGAAGCTGTCGGCGAAGGATGACGAATTGAATCAACTCAAACGGGCGGAAACCACGCTGACCACCACGCTCATTTCAACCCAATCCTTTGTTGATCAACTTAAACATGGGGCCCAACGGGATGCGGACCTTGTCGTGAAAGAAGCGGAACTGAAGGCCGAAGAAATTCTCGCACAGAGTCGGGCCGAACTCGCCGAAATGCGGCGAATGATCTCGGCGCTCAAGCAGCAGCGGGCTCTGGTGTTGGATCGTTTGCGCTTGACGTTGAGTTCCTTCCATCGCCTGGTTGAGATCGAGGAACAACCCGAAGCATCGTTTGAAAGTGAGAGCGAACAAGACATGAATGATGAGCCGGCCTCACACCGGGAAGCGGGATAGATTTGCCCTTCCCCCATATCGATGAGACTGGTGAATCATGAATGTTTTTGGTCTTCTGACCTGCTTTGCGAAAAAAATTTGAGAGTGTTCAAAAAGACCGCTCAAGTAAGGCTGCTGCCAATTATACGGGTGGAGCGTGCGAAGGAGTACGTGAGCACGGCCAAAGGGCGACCCGACTG
>DOFS01000222.1 GCA_003523945.1 Nitrospiraceae bacterium
ATCTTTGGCCAACAGCCACGGAGCGGTTTTATCAATATATTGATTAGCTGACTGGACCAAACCCCACGTGGTTTCCAGTGCACGATTAAATTCCAAGTGGCGAAGGTGTGTGGCAATGGAAGGGAAAAGAGATGAAGCCGCATCCTGAAGCTGACGATCCTGATCGGTTTCGTGCTGGACGTCAGGTTGAGGAACGGTATTGTTGGAAAAACTCGCCAACATTGTGAGAGTGCGGGACAACAGATTCCCAAGATCGTTTGCCAGTTCCGCATTATACCGGCTCCCGAATGCCGTGATGGAGAAATCTCCATCCTGGCCGAATGGCACTTCCCTCAAAAGAAAATAGCGAAATGCATCAGCGCCGAATTCTTCTACCACGGCATAGGGATCAATGACATTCCCGCGACTTTTTGACATCTTTTCCCCATTAACGGTCCACCAACCATGCGCAAAAATGGATTGAGGGAGAGGCAGTTCCAAGCCCATTAACATGGTCGACCAGTAGACGGCATGTGTTGTCAGGATATCTTTTCCGACCAGATGGAGCGAGGCGGGCCAGAATTTTGCGGTGCTGGGAATTTGAGCGACGTACTCGAGTGCTGACAGGTAATTAACCAGGGCGTCGAACCACACATAAGCCACGCAATCCCGGTCAAAGGGTAGTTCGACCCCCCACGACAACCGTGACTTGGGTCGGGAGATTGACAGATCTTCCAGGGGCTTTTGAAGAAACCCTAAGACTTCATTGCGACGGGAGTCTGGTTGAATGAAGCCGGGGTTTTTCTGAATATGCTCCTTCAACCGGCTCTGAAACCGACTCATACGAAAAAAATAATTTCGTTCACTGACCTGTTCCACTGGTCGCCGACAATCGGGACACAGGCCGTTCTCCACATCCTTTTCTGTCCAAAATCGCTCGTCAAAGGTACAGTACCAGCCGATGTATTCGGCCTGATAGATCAACTCTTTGTCGAAGAGGGCTTGGAGATGACGTTGCACCACGGCCTGATGTTGGAGATCGGTGGTACGAATAAATCCGTCATTGGAGATATGTAATTGCGACCAGAGATTCTTGAACTTCGGCGTGAGGCGGTCACAATGTGTTTGTGGATCGATCCCGGCCTTAGCGGCAGCCTGTTGAACTTTTTGCCCATGTTCGTCTAATCCCGTAAGGAAAAAAACCTCGTGTCCTGTTAACCGATAAAATCGGGCCAAAACATCTGCGGCAATGGTGGTGTAGGCATGGCCAATGTGAGGCACATCGTTGACATAATAGATCGGGGTGGTGACGTAAAAGGTGTTGGACATGACGAATACATCCTCTGTTAGCTTCGAACCCACATGTGTAAAACGACTTTGATGGTCGCAGAACTGGGGTAAGCAGGCAATTGATGATTAGGCGAGCTCTGGTAAATGCGATATTTCCAATTGGTCGTGGAGATGAAAGAAAAATTGCTCCAATCCGATTTGCACATTAAGATTTCGTTGTTGCCCTCGTTCGAGCTGGTTGAGTTCCTGGATTAAGGCCAGGAGAGAAGAAGGGGTAATCTGTTGGGCCAACCTGCGAAGGGCAGGTTCCTGGTCCTGGTACAGCGTGGGAGAAAAGGAATGATCCAGGGTCAGTAATAGTAAATCCCTGAGCCCTGCCCAAAACCAATGGATTGCTTCCTGTACTTGATTAGATTTAACCAGGCCTTCACTCATATCCATGACCCGTGAAGCCGATGCCGTCTGTTCACCAAATAACAGAGCCCAGTACTGACGGAGTTTCACCTTCAATTCTATGGGGTCACAAGCCAAAGCTGAACCCAGCCGGCCTTCCGCAAATGCCGCAATTAAACGAGCATCCGAGGCTTCCCTGTCCGTCCGGTCTCTCAGGAATTCATAAATGCTGCTGGAAGGGAGCGGCGAAAATCGTAACGTAATGCATCGAGATCGAATTGTCGTCAGGAGGTGCTCCGGGCGGCTGGTGATCAGGAGAAAGAGGCAATGGTCCGGCGGATCCTCCAAGGTCTTGAGCAAAGCATTGGCCGCTTCCGTGGTCATGGAGTCGGCCTGATCAATCAGGCAAATTTTATGAGACCCTAGAAGAGGACGATAAATGACCAGATGTTCGATATCGCGAATTTGATCAATGGTAATTTTGGGGTTTTGCTTTTGGGTATCTTCAGGTTGAACCAACAAAAAGTCGGGATGGGTGGCCTGGGTAATTTGGTGGCATGACCGGCAGAGGCCGCAGGCATCAGGGGTTGGAGCGATCTGCGGTGCCTCACAGTGTAAATATTGTGCAAGCGCGATAGCGGTGAGGCGTTTTCCAATGGTCGGTTCTCCATGAAAAAGATAGGCATGCCCCAGATGATTAGTGGAGACGGCTGTCTGTAGCCATTTAATTGGTCGTTGATGCCCGACGAGATCTCGAAACGCCATGTTGGGGGGCCCCTTTGTTGGTTTGGATGCGCTTGATGGTGCGGCTGGGTCGAAGAGTTGCGTCAGCCAGGCATGTCGATGGCAACGTCTGAATGAGGCGCGACATCATTGACGCGATGAGCGTGTTCAGAAGATCGGCTGGTTGTCTGGCATCCAATTTTTGAATGCGTTGGGGGTGCTGTTTTGCAAGGGCGATAAAGCCTCGACGCACTCGTTGATGGAAATCCAAGGATTCCTGGTCAAGTCGATTTTGGTGCCGGGCCTGTTGTCTTCTGGCCAACCCCTGGTGGGTCGGGAGATCGAGTAAAAACGTGAGATGGGGAGTCAGTCCTTCAGTGGCGAATTGATGGGAATGCTTCAGAAAGGTGATATCACAATGTCGTCCGTACCCCTGGTAGGCCAGGGTTGAATCAAAAAACCGGTCACACAGCACAATCATGCCCTTTGACAGAGCTGGCCGAATCACATGAGCCACATGTTGGGACCGGGCAGCCAGGATCAGAGATGTTTCACATTCTGGAGTGATGATTTCATTTTTGGATTTTGTTTTGGAGTGGGACAGCAAAAGACGACGAATGGCCTCCGCCAATGGGGTCCCCCCAGGTTCCCGAGTTTCTAATACCTGATAGCCTTGAGCACGAAGTACACGTGCCAATCGACGGCATTGGGTGGTTTTTCCAGACCCTTCTGTGCCTTCAAAGGTAATAAATAACCCGGAAGGCTGGTCCCGTTTTTCGTTTAGATGGTTTCTTGGTTTCATGGCATTATACTCTGACCGATCCTAGTCTAAGTCATTGAAATTCGCAAGAAAAGTCTTGCAGGAGACCAGTCCTAATTGTAAGATGCGATAGCATCGCGGTGGCTTCCGACCTTGTCCTGACCGTGCCTGCTCTATGTGGCGGGTACAAGGCGATTTTTTCATGAATACCCTTCGCGCCTCCCTCAGACGCTATTTTTTGACAGGCCTGTTGGTGATCACCCCAATTTGGGGAACGATCCTCATTTTAAAAACCCTGTTTGTGACCGTGGATAGTATTCTGGGGACCGCATTAGCAGACTTGGTGTTGCCCGATTATTACTTCCCTGGTCTGGGTATTTTGGCATTATTGCTGTTGATTTTTTCTGCCGGGGTCTTTGCGACAAATTTTTTGGGAAAACGATTGGTGGTCCGGTGGGAAGAATTTTTAGATCGCGTCCCGATCGTACGTGGTATTTATGCCACATTGAAGTCGATGATGGATATTTTATCCTTCAAACAACGTGAAAAATATAACAAAGTGGTTATGATTCAATTTCCCAAGGAGGGGCACTATTGTTTGTCGTTTGTCACCGGGGAGACCCGAGGAGAAGTCCAGGATTTGGCTCCAGAGCCTCTGGTCCATGTGTTTGTCCCCACCTCGCCGAATCCCACCTCAGGATATTTTCTTCTGGTTCCCGAGAGGGAGATTATTCCGGTTGATATGGGAGTTGAGGAAGCCATGAAGCTAATTGTTTCAGGCGGATTCTATTCTCCTCCGGATAAATCCTCTAGCATTGAAATTGCAAAAAAACGGGATAGAATGGCTCTTAAGGACTCACCAAAAGTCCAAACCCCGTAACAAGAGACCTAGTACGAAGGGCATGGTAGGCATAATGAGTGGTAAAAAAAACACGGCCGCAATGATTCTGGCTGCGGGTCAAGGAACCAGGATGAAATCGGCTTTACCCAAAGTCTTGCATCGTGTTGCCGGTCGTCCCATGCTGTGGTATGCCGCAATCTCAGCCAGGAAAATGGCGACCCAGACTGTCGCCATTGTGGTTGGCCATGGATCGGGACAGGTCCAGACATACCTCGAACAAGAAAAGGCCAACTTTGAACCCTTTGAAGTGGTGATCCAGGAAAAACAATTGGGGACGGGGCATGCCGTTCAACAGGCCTACCCAGTGTGTACCAGGCCCACCGCTGGGCCGGTGGACCAATTCTTGATTCTCAATGGGGATACTCCCTTATTAACTCAGGAGACTCTGACTGCGCTGGTTGATTGCCATGAATCCGAGAAGGCAAGTCTTACCCTCTTAACCACGGTCATTCCTGAGCCACGTGGCTACGGACGGGTTGTTCGCGGGCCATCCGGGGAGGTTTGTCGAGTCGTCGAGGATCGAGATGCCTCAGCAGAGGAACGCAACATTTCGGAGATAAATGTTGGGACGTATGTTGTGGATGCCACCTTCCTTGGGAAGGCGTTGAGCCAACTGCGCCCGCAAAATACTCAAGGGGAATATTACATCACCGATATTATTGAAATGGCTGTTCATCAAGGTCTGAAAGTCGTTGCCTGGGTGACGAATGACGCACTGGAGACCACCGGAATTAACACACGAGAGCATCTGGCTATAGCCGAGAAAGAAATGCGACGACGAATTTGCCGGCGCCTCATGTTGTCAGGGGTCACCATGCTGGATCCAGATCGTGTGCTCGTTGATGACGGGGTAGAAGTTGGAAGGGATACCAGTCTGTATCCCGGGGTGATGCTTGAAGGTCATACCGTCATTGGGGACAATTGCATTATTCATAGCAATTCGAGGCTGAATAATACATTGGTCGGAAATAATGTCTTAATTCAGGATTCGTGCGTCCTTCTTGAAGCCACAATAAAAGAGGGGGCGGTCATCGGACCATTTGCGCATTTGCGTCCCGGTAGCCTCATTCAGCGAAAAGCCAAAATTGGAAACTTTGTGGAATTGAA
>DOFS01000221.1:0-839 GCA_003523945.1 Nitrospiraceae bacterium
ATTTCTCGCCAAATCTGGTGGGGGCATCAAATTCCCGCCTGGTATTGTCGAACCTGCAACCAGGAATATTTGCTCAAAACCAGCCAATCTGGCGAAGCAACTGCCCAGAACGGAACTCCTTCCGCCCAACTCACAAGAAGCTGTTTTATCACCTCAGATGCTCAACCCATCGTATCAAGAACTCCACCACAATCATGTCCAACATGTGGAGGGACCGACCTGTTTCAAGATCCTGATGTATTGGATACCTGGTTTTCCTCGGCACTCTGGCCGTTTTCGACTCTCGGTTGGCCCGAAAACACAGAAGACTTAAAAACCTTTTATCCAACAGCGACCCTAGTCACTGGATTGGACATCCTGTTCTTTTGGGTTGCCAGAATGATCATGATGGGCTTGAAATTTACAGGGAAAGTCCCATTCCACGATGTATACATCCATGCCTTGGTTCGGGACGCCGAGGGCCAGAAGATGAGCAAATCCAGAGGAAATGTCATTGATCCCCTGACCAAAATGCGCCAATATGGAACGGATGCCCTGAGGTTCACTCTGGCCTCAATGGCCTCACCGGGACGAGACATTAAACTGGCCGAGGAACGCATCGAAGGGTATCGAAATTTCGTCACCAAACTTTGGAATGCTGCCCGATTTATTCATCTGTACGCCGAGGGACCACGTGTATTGCCCTCCGCAGAACTTCGGCCTTTCCCGGATCGATGGATTCTCAGCCGACTGAACCACACAATCCGCGAGGTGACCAAAGCGTTCGAAGACTATCGTTTTGACCAAGCCGCCGCTGCTCTCTATCAATTCATATGGCATGAATATTGTGATTGGTTCAT
>DOFS01000221.1:931-6827 GCA_003523945.1 Nitrospiraceae bacterium
ATGAATATTGTGATTGGTTCATAGAACTTGCCAAACCCTGCCTCCAACAGGAAAACCATTCCGATGCCCCGGCTACCCGCCAAACACTCTTGGAATCATTTGAAGTCATTCAACGGCTTTTGCACCCCGTGATGCCATTCATCACCGAAGAGATATGGCAATCGTTTCCGCACGCGGGACAATCGATTATGACTCAACCTTTTCCCACTGAAAAACCTGAATGGGCCGATGCTGAAGCCGAACAGGCTTTTTCAGTTCTTCAATCTTTTGTAAACACAGCTAGAACCGGACGAGCTTTCCTGAATATTTCCCCTTCTCAAACCCCTTCGGTCTACGGAGTGAGTACCCATGCCCACGCTACGGCTACCCTGGGCTTCCTTACCCCCTATATCGAGTCGATTCTCCGCTCATCGGTCATCACAGACCAGGGCATTCCACCTCTCCGCACATTACAATTACCTTCAGGTCAGTTCATAACCATTGGTATTCCAGTGCCCGATGAGATTGACCTTCTAGAAGTTGTCAAAAAAATCCAGAAACAAATTGGAGAAAAAGATAAGGAAGTGCAACGCCTTGGTAGTCGGTTATCCTCTCCTGAATTCAGGGAGAAAGCGGAGCCTTCGGTTATCCAGGAATCAGAGGACCGTCGCACTAAACTCGGGGATGAGCTGGATATTCTCAATATGACCCAACAACAACTTGCTTCCATGACAGCCTAATGGGCATAACCTCCCTCTCACCTCCCCCACCTTTCTTCTCCATGCAGCGCATAATCAACGCGGCGATGGAAGAAGACCTTGTCTATGGAGACCTGACCTCGACACTTCTCATTCCACCGTCTCAGTTAGCTTGTGCGGAAATCATCGCAAGAGATCACATGGTCGTAGCAGGTGTGGCGGTTGCCAGACAGGTGTTTCATACAGTCGATTCCACCATTGCACTCACCACCCATACTGAGGATGGCACAATGGTACGCCCGTTAACCCCTATCCTCACTATACAAGGCAAGGCGCAATCTCTCCTCCAAGGCGAACGAATCGCCCTGAATTTTCTTCAACGGCTTTCGGGGATCAGCACCCTCACCCATCAGTTTTGTGAGGCTATTCGCGATTTTCCGGTCGCAATAGTGGACACACGGAAAACTACACCCGGACTCCGGGCCTTAGAAAAATGGGCCGTCCTCCTTGGCGGGGGGAAAAATCATCGCTTTTCGCTCCATGATGGCATTCTCATTAAAGATAATCACTTGATGGTCATGGCCTCTCAAGGTATGAACATCACCCAGACCTGTTTAAGGGCCAGGCAACATGCCCCGCATGGCCTTCGAATTTGCGTGGAAGTGGAAACGGTTGCTCAGGTCCGACAAGCCTTAAAGGGAAAAGCCGATGTCCTTTTATTGGATAACATGACCCCCGATCAGGTCAGACAGGCCATAGCCATCATTCAAAAACAGGCCTTGGTTGAAGTATCGGGAGGCATGACCTTGAACAATATTCGGGCTATGGCGGAAGCAGGGCCTGATTTCATTTCGATTGGGGCACTCACTCATTCCGCCCCGTCTATGGACCTGTCCATGGACATCGCTTCTCTCCAAACAATAACAGGTCCTTTATAAGGACAATATCGAGCCTGATTTCCACTCTAATTGATTGCCCCAGCCGTGTTATCCGCCACAACACTCGCCGCTCTCCTCCCCTCAAAAAAGCTTGGAGAGACACTCTATGTTTTTGACGAATTAGCCTCAACCAATGCCTTTGCCATGGACAGAGCCAAGGACCAGGCAGTTCCCGGCACAGTTATTTTGGCCGACACACAAACGGCAGGCCGAGGTCGATTAGACCGGTCTTGGTTTTCCCCAGCTAAGTCGAATATTTATGGATCTCTCCTTTTCGTTCATGAGACAACCATTCAACATCAAGGATGGATTCCCCTCATGGCCGGGGTGGCCATTGCCAAGGCAGTCAAACAACAGACTGGAATTCACATCGATCTCAAGTGGCCCAATGACTTACAGATAGCCGAACGTAAAGTAGGTGGCGTTTTATGTGATTCTTTTCGGAATGCACGACACCACACATGCGTGGTGATTGGATTCGGGATCAACGTCAACCTCTCACAACAGGAGTTCCCCCCAGAACTTCAACCCAAGGCGACTTCCTTGCAGATTCAGTGTCTTCGCCCAGTAGACAGAGAGGAGCTAATCATGAATGTGATTACAGGCCTGGAAGAAGAATGGCAGGACCTTATGTCGAACGGTCCTCAATCTTTACTGGTAAAGTACAAACATCGGTGTGTCACGATTGGACAAACGATTCAGGTTCAGTTCCCAGATGGAAACCAAATACAGGGGCTGGCACATTCCATTGGAGAATATGGCCAACTTCAGGTCATCCCCTCATGTTCTGAAGTAAAAGAGCAACCACCTAGGATGCGTGATATTCATTCTGGGGAGATCCTTCATCTTCGAACATCCGCCCAATAATGACGCCATCACTGAAGAATGGCAAAACAACAGGAGTGGCCATTTGGCATGCTACTAGCCATCGACATTGGTAATTCGCATATTGTCTGTGGGGTCTTTCAAGAGAGCAGGCTAATCTCGCACTGGCGATTATCCACGGACCATTCCAAGACCCCAGATGAATATAGCATTGTTCTTCGTTCCCTTCTCCAACATCATAAAATCCTACCAGAAGATATCTGTGGCTGTATTGTCAGTAGTGTGGTCCCCCCTCTCACGCATATTTTTGACATGTGGACTCAATCATTGCTGGGCCAACAACCCCTTATCGTCAACAGTGAATCTCCTCATGGGCTCACGCTCCGATACAGCAACCCGGAGGAAATCGGGACAGATCGCCTCGTCAATGCGGCCGCGGCCTTTGCCCACTATCAACGGTACCTGATTATTGTGGATTTTGGGACCGCGACCACATTTTGTATCGTCACCCAACAAGGCGAGTACCTAGGGGGAGCCATTGCCCCTGGTTTAAAAAGCGCAGCAGATACCCTTCACATCAAAACAGCTAAGCTCCCAAAAGTGGATCTGGCCATTCCGGCATCTGTGATTGGCAAAGACACAACCACCAGTATGCAGGCAGGAATCATGTATGGATATGCTGGGTTGGTTGACGAAATCGTGAAAAGGATACAACAGGAAATCGGAGAATCCGCGCTCGTGATTGCGACAGGTGGGCTGGCTCAAACTGTTGTTCCGATTTCAAGCACCATTCAGGAGGTAAGGCCCCATCTCACATTAGAAGGCCTAAGACTCCTCTATGAACGCATGACCTCTTCCTGTGGATAACTTTCCCGCTTAGTATCGGCTCTGTTAACTAACCAAAAACCATAAGAAATTTGAGAGGATGGGTTGACTTGTCAGACGGAGTGACTATCTAGCCTCGGTAAGCAACTGAAATGTCTTTCTTTTCTTATTGGTCATCCATGACTCAACAACCGGGAAAAGGTAAAACCATGGCTTCTACAGAGGAAACTACTGAAGAATTGACTTCAGAGGAAGTCAGTCCCCCAGAAAGTACGTCCGAGGAAAACCAGATAAATACTCCCGAGAATGTCGGGACACCGGAGGAAGAACTCCAAATCTCCCAAGATAAATATTTGCGCCTGGCTGCAGAGTTTGAAAACTACAAACGCCGAGCCCAGCGAGATCAGAGCGATTCCATTCGATTTGGTAATGAATCGTTACTAAAAAATTTGATTCCTATTATTGATAACCTTGAGCGAGCCATTCAGTGCGCAAAAGATGCAGGAACCAGCGGGCCATTGCTTGAAGGGGTAGAGCTTACTCACAAACAGTTCCTGGAAACCGTGGGTAAAGTCGGCGTCCGACAACTATCCGCCACCGGAAACGCCTTTGATCCTGCTATCCATCAAGCGGTCACCCAGGTGGAATCTGAAAGCGTGGAGCCGAACACCATCGTGGAAGAGTTTCAAAAAGGATATTTGTTACACGATCGAATTTTACGCCCGGCTATGGTAAGCGTAGCGAAAGAAAAATCAGAACTGACAGAACCATGTTCTACTGAAGAATCTGGTGAAGAGGGAGGAATACAGGTATGAGCAAAATTATTGGGATTGACTTAGGAACAACAAATTCTTGCGTAGCCGTAATGAGCGGGGGAGACCCCAGCGTCATTGCCAATTCAGAGGGTGGCCGGACCACACCATCTGTCGTGGCCTTGACCGACAAAGACGAACGGTTGGTCGGACAGATTGCCAAACGGCAGGCCATCACCAATCCAGAAAACACGATTTATTCGGTGAAGCGCCTAATGGGGAGAAAGCATGCTTCGCCTGAAGTCAAAAATGCGGCAAACCGGCTTTCCTATAAAACGACTGAAGGTGCCAACGGAGATGCCCACGTCATCATTCGGGGAAAAAGCTATAGCCCGGCAGAAATTTCGGCCATGATCCTTCAAAAAATGAAGCAAACCGCTGAAGATTATTTAGGGGAAAAGGTCACAGATGCCGTCATTACCGTTCCTGCTTATTTTGATGACAGCCAACGGCAGGCCACCAAGGACGCAGGAAAGATCGCGGGTCTAAATGTCTTGCGCATCATTAATGAACCGACTGCAGCATCACTCGCCTATGGACTCGACAAGAAAAAAGATGAACGTATCGCCGTCTACGATCTCGGTGGGGGAACCTTTGACGTTTCAATTCTCGAAATCGGAGAAGGGGTCTTTGAAGTCAAATCCACAAATGGTGATACCTTTTTGGGTGGGGACGACTTTGATCTTCGGGTCATGGATTGGTTGGTTGAAGAATTCAAAAAGGATCAAGGAATCGATTTACGGAATGATCGAATGGCCCTGCAACGACTGAAAGAAGCAGCTGAACGGGCAAAAATTGAGCTTTCCTCCTCCCAAGAAACCGAAATAAACTTACCCTTCATCACGGCCGATGCCAGTGGGCCAAAACATTTGGTACTTAAACTCACCAGGTCAAAATACGAGCAATTAGTGAATGATTTAATTGAACGAACAATCGAACCTTGCAAAAAAGCCCTTGCCGATGCTGATATGACCACCAGCGACATCAATGAAATCGTCTTGGTAGGTGGAATGACTCGGATGCCAAAAGTGATTGAACGAGTTAAGCAATTTTTCGGCAAAGAACCCCACCGTGGCGTGAATCCTGACGAAGTCGTGGCAATCGGTGCAGCTATTCAGGGTGGAGTTCTCAAGGGAGATGTGAAGGATGTGTTGTTATTAGATGTCACCCCGCTTTCACTCGGCATCGAAACATTAGGGGGAATCTTCACGAAACTCATCGAACGCAACACCACAATACCCACCAAAAAGAGTCAAATTTTTTCAACAGCCGCCGACAACCAAACTGCCGTGACCATCAGAGTCTTCCAAGGTGAGCGCGAAATGGCCAATGATAATAAACTATTGGGGCAGTTTGATTTAGTGGGCCTTCCGATGGCACCAAGGGGTGTTCCGCAAGTTGAAGTTACATTTGATATCGACGCTAACGGGATTGTGCATGTCTCAGCCAAAGATATGGCTACGCAAAAAGAACAATCAATCAAGATCACGGCATCTAGTGGATTAAGTAAGGAAGAGGTTGAGCGTCTCGTTAAGGAAGCACAAAGTCATACCGAAGAAGACAAAAAGAAACGGGAATTGGTCGAAGTTAAGAATCAAGCCGATACCCTTATTTATAGTACCGAAAAGAATTTGAGTGAACATGGAGACAAGATTGAGGAAACGGAGAAATCCAACATCCGAGGGGCAGTTGACGCACTTCGTAAAGCCATGGAGGAAACGGACCTCGAAGCCATTAAAACCGCCATGCAAAACCTCACCACCGCTTCACACAAATTAGCAGAGGAAATGTACAAAAAGGCTTCTACTGATGCCTCTGC
>DOFS01000116.1 GCA_003523945.1 Nitrospiraceae bacterium
CCTTTTACTGCGAATGACCGCCACCGAGGATCCGGCGCTACGGACCACCTTGTTGGACACGCTGCCCAAAATCATCCGCTTGACCCCCGTCGATCCTTGGGAGCCCATTACAATAAGATCCGCCTTCATCATTCGCGCGGTTTTCAATATTTCGGTCGCAGGATTGCCATAGACCAGCCTTTTTTGCGTCGTGAGGTCAGGCGAAGAGAGTACCGCTGACGTCTGCTCAAGAAGTTTCATCCCCTGTTGCTCTTGTATTTCCAAAACTTCTTCTGCCAGCTTTGCAAATTCCTTTTCATTTTCCCTGCCGGTAGTCAACGCCCGTTCGGTTTCATACATGTGTTTTTTGATCACATGGAGAATCATCATATGCGAGGAATTCGGCAAACCCATCCCTTTGACAAAATCGACTGCCGCCCGTGAATCGGAGGATCCATCAGTGGCCAGCAGGATTTTCATCCCTCCATCATTCAATAATTTGTGCGGCGTATTTCGCGCAATCAATACCGAGCATGGAGCTTCCTGTAATACCCATTGGCTCACACTGCCGAGAAAAAATCCGGCGGCTTTGGAATAGCTCCGTGTACCGAGAACCACCAGATCAATGCCTTTGGTGCGAATGGTTTTTAAAATCTCTTCTCCAGGAAATCCATGTTTCACCATAGAGTGAAACACCACATCCTGCCGCCGCAACGTGTTCTCGACCTTGCCCAAAAACCGCCGCGCCCGTTCATGGACTTCTCCCTGAACCTCTTGAACCTGCTGAGAGATTTTCAAAATCCTTTCCTTTGCCAGCCCCATGATCTTTTGAGGAACGGGATGGACATGGAGTAGAAACAGATGTGAACCAACGGGAAGAGATAACCTGGTGAGTATTCGAATAGCTCCTACAGAAATACGAGTTTGCTCTACCGCTAGCAGCACTTTCATCATTGGGCTCCTTTCAAATTTTTACTTGGAATGCGACCTGAACGGCCTAGTCTATCCTATGACACCCTCATTCTCTACTCAGTGGCCAAGGACTGATTCATCAATCTTCCCTCCTCCGCTTGAGAACGTCTCTTCCATTCTGGAAGTTGCGCGAAAACCGCCTGTCGTCTTCCTCAAATTCCGACAGATCTCCATGAAGAAACACCCACAACATCGACTCAGTTAGTCTTCAAGGACCTTCCTCATTCTCCTGAACCAGCCGGGAGGAACATGCCAGGTGCAGAGTCACTCCTCAATGGTTACAATGCGGTGGGGTGGAATTGGGGAGCATCTTTCTTGAGAATAGATCATAACAATACCGTCCTTGTCCGTCGTATCAATCAGCCTCATGTCCGTTGAAGTCCCATAATTTTTCAGCCACCCTTTGGATACCTGCCTACGATGCGAAACGGTTGGTCATGAATGGATATCGATAACGCATGCTTGATGACACCGAATACGTAAAAATCTTCGTGGCGCTCTTAGCCGTGATCAATCCTTTAGGCGCTCTCTCTATTTTCATCGCACTCACACCAGGAAAAGAGAAGGCCGCTCGGAAGAAGATTGCTAAGATTGCGGCATTCTCTGCGACACTGATTCTGTTAATGGCCTTAATCGCTGGGGAATGGATACTCGAAATTTTCGGGATCAGTGTGAGTTCTTTTAGAGTAGGCGGCGGGATCCTCATCCTACTCATGGCTATTTCCATGCTTCAAGCAGAATTGAGCCCGACAGTGCAAACCAAAGAGGAAGCGAAAGAGTCCAACAAGAAACACGATATTGCCGTCGTCCCGTTAGCAACCCCATTGCTGGCCGGGCCCGGTGGAATTAGCACAGTTGTGGTTGAAGCATATAAAGGCACCAACCTGGGACATGAATTGTTGCTAGGTTTGATCATCATAATTATTGGTTTTTGCCTATGGATGGCTTTACACCTGGCCCCCCTGATCTCACAACGTTTAAGCGTGACCGGCATTAATATTTTTACACGTATCATGGGCCTTATCCTGGCAGCCATCGCGGTAGAGATTATTGCCAATGGGTTAAAAGGATTGTTCCCGGCTTTGGCCGGATGAGACAAAATGAGTTGAGTGAGCCTGCATGACATTGCAGTGGGCCAAGACTTACTCGTATTTCCGCAGATCTATCCCCCGCGACTCAACAGGAAATTCATTGTGGATCATTCTCAACCCACTTCCTCATTTAAAGCCAATTCACCTTACCAGACCATTTTTTGACCTACATAAAGCTACGCATGGTCCAGTGGGTGCTGCCCCATGTTTTTCACCTCCGGAGATAGAATGCCGTACCAGAAAAAGAAGGGAGGGATAAGCAGGTGAGAGGCCTCATGCGTCCAACATCCCCACAAGTCAGCCTCTCAATCAATCAAACAAAATCCGGGAAGGGGTTCCGCACGTGAGGGGAAACCGATAACGGGGCGGAACCTTTCAATGCTTACGTGATGAACGTTTGGCTCTCATTGTTCTGCGCAGTAATCTTTGGCTCATGGATTTTTGGTTCATCCATTTCAGCCGGAATTGGGCCTTACAATTTCCCGTCCTTGACGACACATATCACCTCCTCTTCCCATTGATGGAGGTTTGCCATTTCCCGTTGAATTTGGGAATGAATCCTTTTTCC
>DOFS01000485.1:0-2228 GCA_003523945.1 Nitrospiraceae bacterium
AGATGTTGTCCGTGCTCAAGGTAGGCCTGCGAAAGATTGGGGAAAAATTCCGTGGCATGTCCATGACCAGGCAATAATGGGAGCATCGGCCCCATGCCTATGAGGAGACAGAGCCGGAGAAGAGGGTGAAGAACCCTTGAAGAAACCGATCGGAAACAGGGAAAAACTGAATTTGGCGAAAAGGAAGCAGAGGCAAAGTTTGCGGCGACTACAGGGGATCCCCGCACCGCAGAAGAGCGGCCACCAGTCACACCGCTTTGAAGAGCACAAACGGGAGCGACCATCACGGCGTCCTCCCACATGTAAGGGAAGTTTATTTTAGATCAACCGAGGTGATGTATGCCAGGGGTACCTCGCTCCATGGGGACACGGGGAAATGCCTTATCCTTTCGAGCACTTCCAAAAGAAACCTAACTTGCATGTGGGCCATATCATACCAAACCACATGACTCCCGGACTGTTCTGTTATGCTCAGAATTTCACCCTTCGAAAAGAGATGAATTGTGGACTCATAATGAATCCGGGCGACTAGGTTTCCTCATCGCCCTCAAGGCAATTGGTACATTCATCCATTTTGGGATCCCCATGACGACTACAAAAATGTCGTGCGCATTGCCGGCACGTCATAAAACTCATTCGTATGAGTTCCGCATTCTCACACACATAACAGTTCTTTTCCCGTTTTGCTTTTGGCATTCTGCTTCTCCTTAATCGCAATCTTCTGAAATCATCTCAGGACATATGGAGAACAGCGACCCACGCACTGATACCAGGCCAACAATTACCGTGTGTTCCGGCCAGGAAGGGCGTTGGACACTCGTAAGGGATTTGGCGTAAATGGCAGGGAGGCCGTGCATCTCGCCACGACGCGGGGAGCGGGCGCTGATCCGTAACAGGGAGGTGGAGCCTACCGCATGACTGAACCTCCTGGCAATGATCATTCAATCTTTTACGCCCCTACCCCCTTCAACGACGGGAGCAGGGGCAAAAACCCCCGAGGGCTTCGCTCATTCAACAAATGAATTGACAACCCATCCCCCCCTGGATTCACAGGCTTCCCAGCCATTTTGTGCAAATTAATAGACCATCAAGCCCCGACGAGTCATTCAATTTTTATGGCTAGGGGCCACGAGACGATTGCAAATTGTCGAAATTTTGGGTATGTCTATCCTTCCTAAACCGGTGTCTGTTTGAAAAAACCCGAACGTGTTCACGGACATTGACAAAAGGCAAAGGCAGGCCTTGGCACAGATCGGGTAATTCCCCTACAGTAGGCACGAAGAGTGAGGCCGCATGGCGCCAGAGAGTGTAACGCTGACCCGTTGTTTCTGAGTCCATTCCATCAACAGTTGGAGCCCTGTGGGAGGGAAGACCGCTTCGCTCTCCCGATCCATTGTCACGGTCATCAATGGCCATGTCCTCAATGGTTCATGGAGGAATAAGAAGCCAGAATCCATCCGGACAACAGTGCAGCCCTTAGTGTCGATCACCGAGTTTCAGGCAAAAGGGCTTCCCGATTTAAGAATCGGTAATGCCCGGTTTCACATGAGAAACCATCTCAGGGATGTCTCAAACCAATTGAGGCACGCCCTATGACAACGTATATCTTTATCACGAAAGGAAGTTTTTTATGGCCTGTAATCGATGTGGCGGACTGATTGTGAAAGAGTCCGTGTATGATAGGGAAGGGAGTAGTCAGCTGGTCCTCATGGACCGGTGCCTCCAATGCGGCAACATTGAAGATCCCGTTAGCGCGCGCAATCGTTCGCAATCACCGGTCCCGCCGTCCCAGAAGGGTAAAGTCCGTCGCATCCCCGAGCATCCCAACACTCCGCTGGAGATGGCTGAGGGATAATCATGCAGCTTCGCCGGCACCAGCAGGAATTAGTGAACGTCTGCGAGAAAATTCTAAGCGGACAAGGCCTGACAGACATCATCTGCGCGGTCACACCCGGTGGAGGCAAAAGCTTGCTGCCTCAAATTCTCGCGGCCCGCCTGATTCCGACAATTGCCGATGCCCTCTGTTGGATTGTTCCCCGCAATGTCTTGCAGGACCAGGGCGCGCGAGGCTTTCAGGATCCCAACCACCGGGCTCTTTTAGGTCATCGGCTTGAGGCCATGATGACCACCAACCAGGAACATCCGACGAGAGGGTGTGCGGCCTATGTGACCACCTACCAGGCACTGGCAGCCGACACCCGCAAGATCAACGCCAAAGAATTCCGCCG
>DOFS01000485.1:2410-8170 GCA_003523945.1 Nitrospiraceae bacterium
GCCATTCAGCCCCTTTATGACCGGGCCGTTCTGCGAGTCTTGATGAGCGGGACCTTCGAACGGGGTGAAGGCTCACCGATTGCATTCCTGCCATATTCCACCACCGATCGGGGAAACCGACTTGACTGGGACAGCACGGAATCCCGCGCCGTCATTCGCTACACCCTGGCCGATGCCCTGCGCGAACATGCCTGCATCGATCTGACCGTCCACTATGCAAACTGTCAGGCAACCTGGTTAGACGCTCAGGGAACCGAGCACCATGTCGAAAGCCTGGCACATGCCGGAAAACAGACCGCAGCCGCACTCTTAACAGCACTGAAAACGGAAGCCGCCCTGGAACTCTTGAGCACCGGCGTGAAAAATTGGCAGATCCATCGCACCACCCATCCCCGATCGAAGCTGCTCGTCGTGGCCGCCAACATTGAGCAGGCACAAAAATATACGGCCTGGCTTCAGGAACGAGGCGTCCCTGCCAGGATTGCGACGAGCGACGATTCCACTGCAGCCTATCAGGCGATCAAAGCCTTTAAACGACAGGGCAGCGGAGCCGTGGACTGCCTGATTACGGTGGCCATGGCCTATGAAGGCCTGGATGTGCCGGCCATTACCCATCTCATTTGTTTAACGCATATCCGGACCAAGCCGTGGATCGAACAGGTCGTCCATCGCGCAACACGCATGGATCCGTTGGCAGGACCCTATTCGGAACAACGGGCCTATATTTACGCTCCGGACGACCGGCCATTCCGCGAATGTCTGGGGTACATCCTGGCACAACGCAATACCGCCATCACCGGCACCGCGTCATCGATGCAATCGCTCGGAGAAGGAGCATACCCCGATGGCCAGGGACTTCTCCCGATGACCGATCGCGCGGAATCAAGCATCCAACCCTTGCGGTCCGGTGTCCTCGAAATGCGCAATCAGGGGTTGTGGGCGAATCTGGCCGCATCGGGCCAAACGGAAACGCATCAAGAGACCCCGAAAGAACGATTGGATCGCTTGCGGAAAAAAATTGAACAACATGTCCGCGCGCACGAGCAATCGCGAAGACTGGCGCATGGCACGGTGAACCGGGCGGTCTATTCCCGGTTTCGGAAGTCACGCGCCGCCATGACCGAATCCGAACTCAATAAAGTCTTGCAGTGGGTCAATAGGACCTATCCGCTCTAAGTCACTATTTAGCAGGAACCCTCTTTTCCATGTCCATACAATGGTTTCCCGGTCACATGAATGTCGCCCGCAAGGAAGCCGCCAAAGCCATGGAAACGATCGATGTCGTGGTTGAAATTCTGGATGCGCGCATGCCGGATGCCAGCAGCAACCCATTAATCACGGAGCTGCGGCTGGCCCGCCAGCGTCCCTGCCTGAAGGTGCTCAACAAAGCGGATCTCGCCGACCCGGCCGTCACTCAAGCCTGGCTGAAAGAATACAACCGGGAACCTGACGTCAGTGCTGTCCCCCTCTCCTGCAACCATCCCGGCCAGGCCGCCAAGGTGCCAGGCCTCTGCCAGCTCCTTGCCCCGCATCGCAACAGCACCAGCAAGCCCCTTCGCATGCTGATCATGGGCATCCCCAATGTCGGAAAATCCACGCTTATGAATAGTCTGCTCAAACGCCGGCTCGCCCGGGTGGGCAACGAACCCGCCGTCACCAAAGTCCAGCAACGCCACACGTTGAACGACCACATGACCCTCATCGACTCACCGGGCTTGTTGTGGCCGAAAATCGAACACCCCGTCGTGGGATTCCTCCTCGCCACCATCCATGCGGTAAGCGCCAAGGTCATGGTCGAAGAAGAAATTGCCGAATTTCTGCTCACCGTGCTCCTCGCGCGCTACCCCGGGCTACTGACGAAGCGCTACGGCTTTGGCCTAGAAGGGCTGGATAGCGAGGGCGTGCTCGACGCCATCGCTAGAAAACGTGGATGTCTGCGGAAAGGAAAGGGTGGGGAATTGGATAGGGAAAAAGCGGCCAAAATCCTGTTAACGGAATTTCGCAACGGCACATTAGGCCGCATCAGCTTGGAGACACCCGAGACACGAGACACATTGCTCTAGTCTCCTCATTCGTCAATGCCTTTCTGTGTATGCGAAGCCCTTTAACTTCGTTCAGGACAGACTCCTCACACACTCTCCGGGTTCGTCTCACGACAGGAATCGGTGGCGAAAATCCTTAAAATGGGTGTCATCCTTCCCCCTGCTCATCCTCACAAAAAAGTGGAAGACACCCACCAGAAGAAATTGCTTCCCCACTCTCTTCTAATTTCGTTAAGTTTCTTCCTTGCCCTCGAGGCAGTTGATACATTCATCAATTTGCGGGTCTCCATGAAGGCGACAAAAATACCGCGAGCATTGCCTGCAGACCATATTAGTCAGGCATTCCGTACCTGCTTCCTCACACAAATAGCACTTTTTTTCCCGTTTCGCGTTCGGCATGACTTTTCTCCTGCCATGGGATTGTGCGAGCGAATCTCCGGACAGACGAGGCGCCCGCTAAACTACGGATACAAGCAACATCCGGCAAACGATCAGGGTGACTCCCTTCCATGAGAGCCAGGTGAGATTGTGGAGAACATGGATGGATGGATGTCCGGGGGGGGTGAGCATCCTGACAGGAGAGGACAGACAAAAGCCTCGTGAAACAGGAGAAAGAATGTATGAGGCTGAACGCGATCCTGTGAACTTGAAGGAAATCGCCAATCCACATAATCGTTCCAAGCGAAATCACAGGTTAAGAAATTCCAGTTTCCAGACTACAACATCACCCTGACTTTCCGTCATCTCCAAGCGGGAATCACACTCATGACCACAGGACACGTACCGGATACAATTGGATTCGACCACCGGATGAATGGGTTCGTCTGAAAATAGAGATCGACAAATGTGCCCTCACGATATGGCGGAAGAACAGGACTGCAAAGGGAATAGCCGCACCACCGGGAACATGTCACGGCAAAACCTGATACGCTCATGATGGCTAGCCAGGCCCCACCCGTTGGAAAACACCAATCACACACGGACCCGCCCGATTCCAAATGCCTTGGAGGAAAGGCCACCCTCACTTCTTTTTGGATTTTCCCCACGTTTCACTCAGTACCGATTTCCACTCATCACGGGATACCGCCGGCATCGTCTTAATCCGAATATGCCCCATTGAGGCATTGAGGACGCCAGCCTTCATGGCAGCGCGATTATTGGGGAATTCTAAAATGGCCACCACATCATATTCCCCCAGGCAATAAAAGGCATGAAGCATTTTCCCCCCCAGGGATTCGATATTTTTCTTCACCAGATCCGACCGCTGCACACCCTTGTCCTTCATGGTCTTCAGCCCGTCATGGGTAAAGTTCACGAGACTTACGTAGATCGGCATGATGTACCTCCCCGGGGAAAGTGAATAATGTTGAAGATGTCAGGCCTGGAAACGAGCCACACCTATCCTAATAGAACGAATCAATAAAAAATAGTCTATTTCTCATGCCTGACCATGGCCACGCGCGAGTTAGCGAACCTGCCGCATCCTGTGTGGGAGATGAAAGTGGGAAAAACCTGTTCATTTTTTGAGGATCATTAGCTGGGAGAAAGCTCCTCGATGGCATCCATTTTTTCGGGATAGAAGGCCACGTAATCCTTGATGTCAGCCACGGAGGCTAAAGGGGCCTCATACGTCCAGACCGCATTCTCCGCTGTTTTGCCGTTCACGCTCACGGTGAAATACGACGCGTCACCTTTAAATGGGCAGTGGGTGGAATGGGTCGTGGGTCGAAGACAGGACATCGTCACATCTTCACGCGGGAGGTATTGAGCCGGAGGCACAGGACCCTCCCGCAAGGTCAGAGCTCGTTTGGTGTCCGCAATCACGGTCCCGTTAAATGTCACCTTTACCCGATTCGGATTGGGTGAAATCGTGATGGCATGTGGATGGTTCGGTGCAGTCATGGTGTGAGCTCCTTTCTTGCGGTCATGAATTTTGGACGAGTACATAGGGGAAGTGGGAAGAAGCAGGCAGTCTGAGATTTGAATGGAAGCATGAACGACCTCCCTACTGAACCTGTCCGGCAACATGTAAAAACGTCGCCAGATTGGCCGGTTTGCTGAACCGATGGTCCCCGGTCTTTAATAGCAGCTCAATGGGATACTGAGGATCCTGACTGAGCAAGTGCTCGGTGAATTCCCAGCTTCCTTTGGGAAGGATCACCACGTCCTGCAGTCCGTGCACAATGCGCGTGGGAACCCTCCTGGGGGAGTCTAATCGTTTGGCCCATAGCGCCTCGCTTTCCTCCACCCATTTCCACGAAAGCGGAAAGTCTTTATGCAAGGCATCATCATCCCAGGGCATCCATCCGGTCTCCTGCCACTGTTGGCGGCGAGAAGGAGGAATATCCTGCGCCCGTTTCCCCATCATATTAAACGCCGGAGACAGCAGGACCAGCTGTTGCACATGAGGAAACTCCTGTCCTAGGAGCCAGGCCAGCCAGCCACCTAAGGACGAGCCGATAATGGTCACCGGAGGACCATCGGCCAGCATCTTCGTCACGCATCGTGCATCCTCCAGCCAGTCAGCCAAGGTATAGTCGGCAAAGACACCTTCCGAGTCACCATTCCCACGAAAATCAAAGCAGCAGAATCCCCAATTATGTTCCCGGCACAAATCGGCAAGAGCTTTGCTTTTGTTACCCCACCGCTTGGAAAGAAAGCCGGTGACAAAAAGCAATTCCCGGTCCTGACCAGGAATGCGGTCACCGACAATCAGCTTAGAATCCGCTCCGGGTATTTCAAATCGGGTTGATTGATTCATCATAGTTCATGTCCTGTCAGGTGAATTAGGAATTGAAGGTTTAATAAAAAGGAAGACGAGGATATTACTATTCAAGACGTGATTCCATCTTTGGTGTAACACATCGATAGGGTGTGAGAAAACAGCCTGGCTTTTGACGTTTGGTAACGGGGGAAGCAGCGGCTCCTTCCCTAGAAGAGTTTGGAACAGTCACAGCGCGGGTGCGCAGCGAGGAGGCTGTGGGCATGAGAAGGGAGGCGTGCCCTTCCAATCCGGAACCACCGGAGTCATGCCTAGGGCGCAAACGGCGTCCATAGCCGGCAGGGCATGGTCGACCAGAACGAAGTCCACCCCGCGATCGAACAGATCGCTCAGGTCTCCTCTGAGTTCGCTCTCGTCCTCATCCCGTAGCCACGAATAGTTCACGCGGATTCCTGCCTGCTTCAGTTGGTTAATGGTCTCGATGCCCGGCCTGCCACGCAGAAAGGACAATTGGATGAACTCATCACAAGACGTGATCGTGGTGTCAACGTATTGATAACGGAGGATCTCGCGACTCATGTTGGCGACCCAGCTCTCTGCGCCAGCCTTCTCTGCCACCCGGCGCACGGCCTGGTCGGTATCCTCGCGCGCGCCAAAGATAATCTGGTTGAAGCGGTTGGCTTTTGCGACGGTCTCCGCCACGAGCCTCCCAACCAGCGGATCGTCTTCTTTGATGTCCACATTGACCCAGACATTCTGCGGCATGACGGCAAGTGCTTCTTTAAATGTGGGAATGCGCTGCCCCATTACCTCTCCCGCACAGGGCTCAAGCCACAGGTTTTGTACCTGCGCAAGAGTGGACTCGGAAATGCGCAACGTCCCCCCCTGCTCATCTGTCACACGATCATTATGTGCCACAACTAGTACCCCATCTGCGGTAGATCGCACATCCAATTCAATCTGGTGAACACCAAGGCAGATTGCCCGCTGAAACGC
>DOFS01000308.1:0-15220 GCA_003523945.1 Nitrospiraceae bacterium
CGGTGTCGGTGAACCGCGGAGGGCACCCGGAGGGCCATGCCACGGCCAATATGGTTTTGGGTCCTTTTGCCGAAACAAAAGGACCTCGCCGTACGGGGGCGAAACCCCGTCCCCCTCCCCCTTGAAATCTCAATGCCACCTCGTGAGCATAAATCAACCAATCCCCAAATCCCCGTATTTTCCAAAGTAATTCCCCAATCCTAGTTATCAGAATTGTGCCCATTCGCCCTCGAAATTTCGCGGCATAAGTGCAAAAGCTTCCCCCCCCACAATTTTTTAATCCCATCCGCGAATCTCCAAAAGAGATTGTGAGAAAAATTTTCCTCTGAATTTAATCCAAAAAAACTCTCTCCCATTTTTGTGAATCAAACCTAAAGCCTTCAATCCAAAAGTTTTTTCTGTACTTAAATTGATGACTGAGGTACATTTCCGAGTACTTAACTTAATCCATCATGCCCAACGCCTTGGCCATTATCTGACTATTCTCCAATAAACTTATATCAATGGCGGGGCCTCCCAAAATAACGATCTGCTCCCCACACTGGTCAATCGATAAACCACAATTATTTCCCTACCAGGTTTTTTAAGATTACCACTGGAGAAGGGGGTATTCTCTGACCTAAAATTTTTACCCAGTTAATCCTAGACTAAAATAATGTTTAGGACCAACCAAGGGCGAAAGGCGGACCTAATGAAAGCTAAATGCTATTCTAATAATAAAATCTGACTAACTCAGAATTCCTGGGTGTGGCTGCTTAATTTCCGAGGGACAACAACCATGAAGACCGTCCGAGATGCCTGCACACTTCAACCCAATGCACTTTCAATCAAACTAAGCGATCAGATCGAGCAGCTTGATGAGCTCATCACCTCGGAAGGGAACGGCTCGGCCTTTTTCGAGAAGACGTTTATAACTCAGGGCATGCAAGACCTGATCAGTGAGGGTATTGCTAGGTTGGCTGGGGCATCAACTCAAGCCATCTTCCACCTCAAGCAGGCTATGGGTGGCGGTAAAACGCACCTGCTTGTAGGGTTCGGTCTGCTTGCTCGGCATCCAGAGCTACGCAAGACGTACTGCGCGGGCATGCCGCACGCATCAGCTTTTACCAACGCCAACATCGCCGCATTCAACGGACGCAACAGCCCGGATCACTTCTTTTGGGGAGAGATCGCCAACCAACTTGGCAAGGGCGAGCAGTTCAAGAGTTTCTGGACCAGCGGTCCCAAGGCTCCAGACGAAAAAGATTGGCTGAAGCTACTTGATGGGGGAAATCCCATCTTGATCCTTCTTGACGAGATGCCTCCCTATTTCAACATTCTTGATACGCAACAGATAGGTAATGGGACTGTCGCCGACATTGCCACCCGTGCCTTTTCGAACCTTCTCACTGCCGCCCTCAAGAAGAGCAACGTCTGCGTCGTGGTTTCAGACCTTGCGGCTTCTTATGCTACCGGTACCAGGCTTATCAACCGAGCCCTTGAAGACGCCCGCTCAGAGCTGGGACGTCAAGAACGCAATATCACGCCGGTGGACCTCGCGGCGAATGAGATCTACGACATCCTACGAAAGCGCCTCTTCAAACCTTTACCTGATAAGGCAGTGATTGACGACATTGCTGACGCCTTCGGACGAAAGCTAGAGGAAGCGGCTAAATCCAAGACAGCCAATCGTGGAGCCGAAGCCATAGCTGATGAGATCGCTGCAACCTATCCGTTCCATCCTCGCCTCAAGAACGTCATCGCCCTGTTCAAGGAAAATGAGCAGTTCAAACAGACACGTGGGCTCATAGAGCTGGTTTCACGCCTACTCAGGTCTGTCTGGAACCGGCAGGCTAACGATGTTTTTCTTATCGGCCCCCAACATTTTGACTTATCCATCACGGAAGTCCGCGACAAACTCACCGAAATCTCGGGCATGCGTGATGTTATTGCTAAGGATCTGTGGGATGCGCAGCAATCTGCCCATGCCCAGATCATCGACCTACAATTCGGCAAGGAAGCGGCAACTCAGATCGGAGCCCTGCTGCTCACTTCGAGCCTTTCCACCGCCGTGAACGCGGTAAAGGGCCTCACTTGTGAGGAAATGGTCGAATGTCTTATCTCGCCATTACGCGAGCCGTCCGATTTTCTTGGGGCGTTTGAGGAGCTGGAAAAGGTTGCATGGTATGTGCACCACACGCCTGAAGGTCGCTACTACTTTGATCGACAGGAGAATCTGACTAAGCTTCTACAGACCCTTGCCCACGACGCGCCGGAGAACCAGGTTGATGATCTCATCAGGCACCGTCTCCGAGAGATGTTCAAGGCTTCCCGCAAAACTAGCTACGAAGACGTCCTTCCACTTCCGAGATTGGAAGAGGTCGCCGACCGCGTCCGCAAGGCTCGCGTGTTGCTTGTCGTCAGCCCAGACTCAAAAATTCCGCCAGAAGAAGTACAGAAATTCTTTGATGGTTTAAGTCAGAAGAACAACCTCTGTGTTCTTACCGGCGACAAGACGGCCATGGGAAGCGTGGAAAAGGCCGCGCGCCAACTCTATGCCTCGCAAAAGGCGGACGGTCGCATTCCCAAGGGACATCCGCAACGAGATGACCTTGAACGAAAACAACAGAGCTACGAGCAAGACTTCAACTCCACCATACTCAACCTCTTCGACAAAGTCCTTTTTCCAATCCAGCGGGCTGGTAGGCAGGCCCAGCTAGCCTCCAAAGCATTAGACATGACGCGAGATGCCACCAAGCCCTTCAACGGAGAGGAGCAAATCGAAAAAACGCTCATCTCAAACCCGCTGAAGCTGTATCTCGATATCGAGAGGGAGTTCGATGCGATTCGGGACAAGGCACAAGATCTCCTTTGGCCTGAGAACCAGGACGACGCCCGGTGGTCGGATGTAGCTGACCGTTATGCCGAGCAGGCCGGCATGCCATGGCTGCCGCCGAAAGGTCTCGACACGCTCAAGTCTATCGCGTGCAATCGCGGGCTGTGGGAAGACCTCAGAAACGGCTACGTCACCAAGAAGCCGAAGAAGAAGTGCACGTCGGCGCAGATCATTGCCGAGTCTGAGCCGGACGACAATGGGAATGTGCGCGTGCGCATCAATCCGCAGAACGCCGGGCCTGCACCTCGGATATATTACGCCGAAGACGCCCCTGTGTCCGAATCAAGCGCACAACTCAAGGACCAAGCCTATACGACAGGGGCGTTGCGGATAAATATCCTGGTGTGCGATCCGTCGGGTCAATACGAGACCGGAGACCCCGTAACCTGGTCCAACAAACTAGTCCTACGCAACCAACTCTCCGAGAAGGGGGGCAAACGGAGCGTTGAACTTTTTGTCGCGCCGAAGGGCTCCATCCGCTATACCCTTGATGGAAGCGAGCCGCGCGAGGGCGCAGTCTACGCGGGACCAGTTGTCATCGGGGACGAAGACATTTTACTGCGTACCTTCGCTGAGGCCGACGGGCTAGAGACTAAAGCTGATTTCCGCTTTCGGGCCAAGGGCAAAAAAGGCGTACAGATCGATGAGGTAAAGCCCTGTTGCCTTGTGTCGCGTGCCGGCCGGAAGCTCGACTCGCGCGGCAAGACCTTCGAAGGATTGAAGCAGGCTGCCCAAAAGGCCGCCACGTTCGAAGGCATCGTGCTCAACGTGGGCCAGGGCAACCAGATGATCTCTATCAACGTAGGCGAGATTGCGGTGGACGCGGCCTTCATCGAGGCGCTACTGGTCAAAGTATTGGAGAAATTCACACCCGACACGCTGGTGACGATGGCATTTCGCAAAGCCCACTTCACTTCTGGGCACGACCTCAAGGATTTTGCTGAGAAGCTTGGCATCGAACTCCAAATTGGAGACGTCGAGCAATGAGGGAAATCCTCAAGACTGTGGACTTCGGTGCGCCCGACAAGTTCGGCGCACATCTCTTCCGAGTGGAGATCCAGGCCGCGCGAAACGAAAAGGTCGTGATCGTCGAAGACTTTGGCTATCGAGGATTGGAAGGCGGAATCCCACGCGAAGAGGAGCGTGTTATTCTTTTTCGGAATGTGTGGGCTGGCATCGCCGACAGCGCCCGTCGAGAATTTAACGATCGTCTCAAGACCGCTAAGGTGCTCACCGGCCGCTGGCACACCGGCACGAATCTCGTGGACCGCCTGCTCGGGAAGGAGCTCTGCGTCCTCGCCTGGGCCGCCGAGACCGCGAACGAAGAACAGATCCCTATTATCTGCAACAAGTGGGCGGCACTGCGTCCCGAAGAGCGCTGGTGGCTCTTCGCCATGACCGTAGCAGAGGCAGGTCGGCCTGAAGACAACCAGCGCGGCTGGCGCCGCGCACTGTTCCTTGCCCTTTCGGATGGCGAGAAGCCACCTCCGCAACGCAAACGCCGCCGCCCCGTGGAAACTGACTTGTTCGATCTTCCCTTGTACGAGACTACTTAATGACTCCGACTGTTATGCCGTTTTCCCTCAAGGACGCACCTGCGCTCATCGAGCGGCTCCTCCCGGTGCAGAAGTTGTCGGCCGAGGTATTTAAAGAACGTAAAGCGGGCGCAGGTCAAACCCTCGTTCCACTTGGTGCGTATTGGAAGGGACGCAAGCCGCTTATTCTAAACAAAGCCTGCATCCTTGGCTGTCTCCTCCCGGCTACTGACAACCCTAAACGGGACCTTGAAATTTTCGAAAAGCTCATGGCGATGGACGACGAATCCTTCGTCGCCCGTTGGCCGCGTCGCGCCAAGCCTCGCGAAATCCTCGCCACCCTGAACATAGCCCGCATCGCCGATTACTTCGTCTCCGACCCCCCCAATCTCCTACCTCAGTCGGCGCCCGTGAATTGGTCGAAGCTTGAGTTGGATAACGTCAAGGTCAATTGGCGCGATGACATTTCCGAGCTGGCCCGCCGTCAGCTTGCAGTTCAAATGCTCCCAAGGGGCTCGTACCGCAAACGCGTAGAAATGGCCAAACGGCCTGAGGAGGTTTTAGAGACGGTCCATGTTCACATCTGGAACTATGTAAACGAGCATCTAGGTACAAGCGCCCACTCGTTCCCTGAGTTGGTCGAGCAACTTGGCATCATGCGCTTTGGGCACCGACCGCTGGTCGCAGACACATTCAGTGGTTCTGGCCAGTTTCCCTTCGAGGCTGCCCGGCTTGGCTGCGATGTCTATGCTTCCGACCTGAATCCTGTGGCCTGCATGTTGACCTGGGGCGCGTTCCATATCGTCGGCGGTTCTTCAGATGAACGTGCCGAACTTGAACACCAGCAGCGACGGCTTGTGGAAAAAGTGCTGGGAGAAATCGACAAGCTTGGCGTCGAAACGGACGGGAGAGGTTGGCGTGCCAAGGCTTACCTGTACTGTGTTGAAGTTCGCTGCCCGCAATCAGGCTGGATGGTTCCGTTGATTCCTTCGCAAGTCCTTAGCTACGGCAAACAGGCCATCGCCGAATTAGTTCCAAGGGCGACTCAAAAGCGCTACGACATCCGCGTGCGGTCTGGCGTTTCAGCCAAAGAATTGAGGGCTGCGTTGAAGGGCACGGTGCGCATTGATGGCCGCGGTCAAGACCCTTATCTAATTCACATCGTGAATGGCGTCGAGTATCGGACGAAGATTTCCACGCTACGCGGCGACTTCCGCAATACCGGCAGAACCAGTGGAAATAAGCTGCGCCTTTGGGAAAAATCAGATTTCAAGCCGCGCCCCGAAGACATCTTCCAGGAGCGCCTCTACGCCGTCCACTGGATGCGGCCTAAACCCAACGGCAAGAAATTCGATTATGAGTTCCGCACCGTTTCGGATGACGATATTAAACGGGAACACAGAGTCGAGGAACTCATCTCCAAGAATCTTGCAGAGTGGCAAGAAAAGGGCTGGCTGCCTGACATGCGCATCGAACCGGGCTACAATACAAACCAGCCCATACGCGAGCGAGGTTGGACTCACTGGCATCACCTATTTCCTGCTCGTCATCTTCTTCTGCTAGGCCTGATAAGGAAGTACGGACAAGACGCCAATTCAGCCATGATGTTTTCTCGTATCCTGAACTACGCGGGAAAACTCTGCATCTGGTCAACATCAAAGCCTGGATCAAGCAAAGTTGGTGAGGGTGGCAGGACGGGTGGCGGCAGTGATAACCCAGTGAACGTGTTTTACAACCAAGCCCTAAACACCCTATTTAACTATGGATGCCGGGCTGCTCTCCCTCTATTGGAAATGTTCAATCTTGCGCTTCTACCTTCACCATGCACGGGCTCACTTAAGGTTGCCTGCCACACGGCACATGAAATTGAACAGAAAACGGATATTTTTATTACCGATCCGCCATATGGCGACGCGGTGAACTACGACGAAATTCTAGAGTTCTTTATCGCCTGGCTGAGGAAGAACCCGCCGCCCGAGTACGCAGATTGGGTCTGGGACAGCCGTCGGTCTCTGGCGATTAAGGGTGAAGGCGAAGATTTCCGGCGCGGAATGGTGGCAGCCTACAAACGCATGACTGAGTATATGCCCGGCAATGGCATCCAGATCATTATGTTTACACACCAATCCGGCTCGATTTGGGGCGACATGGCGAACATCGTTTGGGCTTCCGGCCTTCATGCCAGCGCCGCATGGTACATCGCAACCGAGACAGATAGTGCGCTCCGCGAAGGTAGCTATGTGAAGGGCACGGTGCTACTCGTCTGCCGCAAGTGTCAGGGTGCGCACAAGACCACAAGAGACGACCTCGCCTGGGAGATCCAAGAAGAGGTCCAGAGACAGGTGGACGACCTGGTTGGCCTCAATCAGGAAGCCAAAGGTCTGTACCGTGACGAGAACGTCTTCGAGGATGCCGACATCCAAATGGCAGGCTACGCGGCAGCGCTCCGCGTGCTCACCCGCTACTCCATGATTGATGGCCGCGACATGACCGCCGAGGCTAACCGCCCGCGCGTGAAGGGTGAAACAACCTTTGTAGATGGTCTCATCGCTTTCGCTGTAGATACCGCCAACCAGTGTCTCGTTCCTCAAGGCATCATAAAGTCCCACTGGGATAAGCTTAGGGGTGCGGAACGGTTTTACCTCAAGATGCTCGAACTCGAAGCCCGCGGCACCAAGACGCTCGACAATTACCAGAACTTCGCCAAGGCGTTCAAAGTGCGCGACTCCCGCGCGCTCATGGGTGACCAGCGCGCCAATCACGCACGTCTCAAGAGTGCGGTCGAGTTTGGCCGTGGCGAGATGAGCGAAGGCTCTGAGCTGCACCAGTCGGTCTTGCGCGCTGTGCTCTACGCCGTAATGGAACTGGTGAAAGGCGTAGACAGCAACGAGGTGCTGGCTCATCTGATGCTGAACATCCCCAACTACTACGGTGACATGACCCAGCGCGAGTTGGCAGTGGACCTGGCCGACTACCTCGCCAAACGGCTTGAAGCCCTCCGCCCAGACGAGGCTAGCGCCGCGCGTGTGCTGCGCGAACTCGTGAAAAATCAGCGACTGGGGTGAGAACGGGCAACACATGAGCGATATCAACCGCTTCTCTTCACGCCGTCAGCGTCTTGACCATACGTTTCTCACCGAAAGGCTGAAGGACGCGAAGTCCTACAAGCGCATCGCCGGGTACTTCCGTAGTTCGATCTTCGAACTCGTGGGAGAGGAGATCGCGACAATTCCGACCGTACAGATCGTCTGCAATAGCGAGTTGGATGCGGCCGATGTAGCCGTGTCGAAGCATGTTCGCGAGACTGCCTTGAAGGAGCGCTGGAACGAAGCGCCCTCCGAGGTCGAGGCTCTGTTGCATCGCGACCGTTATCGCCGACTGCATGACCTACTGACTAGCGGCCGGGTCGAGATCCGGGTGGTGCCCAAGGACCATGTCTTCATCCACGGTAAGGCCGGGGTCATCGAAGCGGGGGATGGCTCGAAGACCTGCTTCCTAGGCTCAATCAACGAGACCAAGAGCGCATTCGCCCAGAACTACGAAATCCTCTGGGAAGACCCTTCGCTGGAAGGTGTTGCCTGGGTCGAAGAGGAGTTCGACGCGCTCTGGAAGGATGCCTATCCGCTGCCCGACGCCATCGTCGAGGAGATCAAGCGCGTCGCGGATCGTGTTGAGATTCGCTTCGAGGAAACCAAAATCGCGGAGCTCCCAGCTGCCGCGCTAGCCGAAAGTCCGATTTACCGTGGTGGTGAGCAACTTCAACCTTGGCAGCGTTCGTTCGTGACCATGTTCCTGCAGCACCGGGAGACCTACGGCAAAGTCCGGCTATTGCTGGCGGATGAAGTAGGCGTCGGCAAGACGTTGTCCCTCGCCGCGAGCGCGATGATCTCGGTCCTGCTCGACGACGGTCCGGTGCTTATTCTCTGCCCTTCAACATTGACTCTACAGTGGCAAGTGGAACTCGCGGATAAGCTCGGCATCCCGAGCGCGGTGTGGTCATCGACGAAGAAGGAGTGGATCGATCCGAAGGGTCACATCATCAAGACGCGCGGACCGGAAGACATCGCCCGCTGCCCGTTTCGCATTGCCATTGTGTCCACAGGACTAATCGTCCATGATTCGGAGGAGCGGCGTTACTTACTCGTACGCAAATACGGTACGGTTGTCCTCGACGAGGCGCACAAAGCACGCCAACGGGGCGGCCTTGGTGAAAGAAAAAGCGAACCGAATAACTTGCTAAAGTTCATGCTACAAATCGGTTCTCGTACGAAGCACCTTTTGTTGGGCACGGCGACGCCGATCCAAACAGAGGTGAGCGAACTCTGGAACTTGCTTCGCATCCTAAACACCGATGCTAACTTCGTTCTTGGCCATGAACTTTTCGGCCGATGGCCGGACTGGGAAAAGGCGCTGCCCGTTGTGAAAGGCGAGGAGACCCCGTTGGATGAGAAGGACGCCTGGGAATGGCTACGCAATCCTTTGCCACCCGCGAGTGAAGACGCACTCTTTGCCACACTTCGGCTACAACTGGGGCTACCCGATCAGACTTTCTTCACCGACCGAGGTTTTGGGTCGATGGGGTTTCTCCAGCAGCAAGCGGTTGGACAAGCCCTCGCTCCCGGTTTCCTGCGGGAACACAATCCTATCGTTCGCCACACCGTGCTACGTCGTCGGAGGACACTTGAAGACGCGGGCCTGTTAGAAAGGGTGGGAGTAGACATCCATCCCGACCCGGATGCGCCCGTCACCACATACACGGGTGTTGGGTTTAGTGGCCTAGGTTTGCTGACGAACCTTCCATTTGATCTCGCTTACAAGGCTGCGGAAGCGTTCACAGCTGCGCTGAAAAAGCGAACGAAGGCGGCTGGGTTCATGAAGACGATGCTTCTGCAGCGGATCTGCTCAAGCTTCGCGTCCGGCCGATCAACGG
This sequence comes from Nitrospiraceae bacterium, assembly GCA_003523945.1. Taxonomy (GTDB): domain Bacteria; phylum Nitrospirota; class Nitrospiria; order Nitrospirales; family UBA8639; genus Nitrospira_E. The sequence goes on from DOFS01000308.1 coordinate 9,341, forward strand.
CTGAGCAGATGCTGAGGCGGGCAGTTCTTGAAGATGAGGAGCAGGCAAAACTAATCGAAGATGCGCTTAGTGCGCTCACGCCCGATGAGGCAGGCCATTTAACCACGATTGTCACGGAACTGTCGCGACCGGAAGCCAGGGACCCCAAGCTCGTTGCAGTCCAGTACTTTCTCACTCAGCATCGCACCGAAGGCAAAACCTGGTTAGAGCACGGCTGTATTGTCTTCAGTCAATACTACGACACCGCCTACTCCGTCGGGGCAGAACTTGCGCGGTTGCTGCCAGGCGAGCCTGTAGGCGTTTATGCAGGTGCAGGCAAGAGCGGAATGTTCAAGGGAGAAGACTTCGCTTCCGTCGAGCGTGAGGACATCAAGAGCGCCGTGAAGAAACGTGATATTCGCTTGCTCGTGGCGACCGACGCAGCCTGTGAAGGTTTGAATCTGCAAACCCTTGGCACGCTCATTAACGTCGATCTGCCCTGGAACCCATCGCGTCTGGAGCAGCGCTTAGGCCGCATCAAGCGCTTTGGCCAAGCTCGGGGAACCGTAGACATGCTTAACCTCGTCTATCACGACACTCAGGATGAGAAGGTTTACCAAGTCCTTTCGCGGCGGATGAAGGACCGCTACGATATCTTTGGGGGACTACCGGACACCATCGAAGACGAGTGGATCGAGAGCGTAGAAAAGCTCGATGAGATGATGGACGAATACATCCATCTCCGGCAGAAAGCACGCAATGTATTTGAAATGCGGTACCAGGAAACCATCGACCCCGATAAGGATCGCTGGGAGCTGTGTTCGAAGGTACTGGCCCGAAGAGACGTTGTTGATCGTCTTTCGAAACCATGGTGAGTTAATATTCTAAAGAAAACCATTAAAGTGTCCTTCGTTTTTATGTACGATCATCTCGAAAATTCCTTCAAACAATTCCGCCTCATCGCCAATGATCTGGGAAACGAGAATCCAAAGCCGGCATAGAGGAAAGGACCGAGCATGGAAACACAAGTTCGCACCCCACAGATGGTTTTCATGCAACCTCAGCGGCTTATGGTTCCGTTATTCCAACGGCCTTACGTATGGAACGAGGAAAGCCAGTGGGAACCACTATGGAATGATGTCACACGAGTTGCAGACAGGCTTCTTAACCATCCATCTCAGAAGCAGAACCCTCACTTCCTTGGCGCGGTTGTGCTTCAGCAGGTTCAAAAGCAGACTGGCCTGATACAAGAGCGAACCATCATCGATGGTCAACAACGACTCACCACGCTGCAACTTCTCCTGGACGCTCTTCATGCAGAACTTCTGTTGGCCAAGGCGTTGACTCCAGCTTTAAGGATCGAACCGCTTGTCGAGAACGCCGCTCCTTTCTGTTCCCGCCCCGAAGATCGTTTCAAAGTGTGGCCTACCAATCGTGATAGGCCAGCGTTTAACGCTGTTATGGGTGCGAAGCCACCTATCAACTACACCGCAATTGGTCACCCCGGTGAACGGATGGTGGAGGCGCACCGCTTTTTCAGTGAATGCGCACACGCGTGGCTGCGGATGGGTGGAGAAGGTGCCGTCGATTCCCGGGCAGCAGCAATCGAAACAACTGTGCGGGACCTTCTGCAGTTAGTGGTTATTGATTTGGCGACGGACGAAAATGCTCAAGAGATATTCGAAACACTGAATGCTCGCGGCGCGCAGCTTACTGCAGCTGACCTCATTAAGAACCTCATTTTCCAACGTCTCCTTGAGTCCGGAACAAATGTCGAAGAAGCCTACCAAACTAAGTGGAAGGATTTTGAGTCGGGTTTCTGGGAGACTGAGGTCAATGTCGGACGGTTTCGGTACCCTCGGTCAGCAATCTTTTTTAATCATTGGTTGTCGGCACGTACTGGCGAAGAAGTGGTTGCACGAGAAGTATTCCAGCGATTCAAGCGGTTCGCCGATCATGACACTGGCCGTACCATGGCCGATCTGCTCGAGCAAATCCATCACGCAGCACAGGTATATCGCGACTTCATTATGCGCTCATCAAGTTACACAGGACCGATCGATCGTTTAGGTTTGTTTGGGTATAGAACCAGTGTGCTTGAGAGCGAAGTCATCAAGCCTTTTGTACTTTGCTTGCTCGATCCTGAAGAGGCAAAGATCTCGGAGGCCCAACTTCATAAGGCGCTGAATGTTGTGGAGAGTTGGATGGTTCGCCGGATGCTGGTGCGTGCGACCACAAAGGCGTATAACCAAGTCGTTGCGGAACTCATCTCGAAGATCAAACAAACTAATCGGCAGAATGCCGGCGATGTCATTGAATCTTACTTAGCTGGACAATCCGGAAGCAGCCGGTACTGGCCAGACGATGCCGAGCTTAGAGCGGAGCTTGGCGCCCAGCTGGCTTACCGTCGCCTACGTCGCGGTCGGCTTCGTATGGTGCAAGAAGCTATTGAGGATTATCTGCGTGGTTGGAAAAATGAAAAAGAAGCGCTGGGTGGCGAACGTGTCACGCGAGGGCAATATGTCATAGAGCATGTCATGCCCCGAAAATGGCTAAAAAACTGGCCACTGGAGGAGGGGGAGCAGGAAGAAGCGGAGCGCGATCGTGTCATCCACACTCTGGGAAATTTAACTTTGCTAACTGGCAGGCTGAATTCAAAAGTGTCAAACGGGCCTTGGCTCGGGAGCGGAGGAAAGAAAGAAGCCCTGCATGGTCACGACGTTCTATTCCTCAATAGAAAACTCCTAGAAGTTGCCGGTGAACAGTGGACAGATGACGCTATTCGGGCTCGGACGCTGGAACTTATTGAAATAATTATCCAGATTTGGCCTGTGCCTCCGAACCACCATTCCGGTTTCGCCCACGAAAAAACCAGGAAGCGAAAGATGCTGAAGTTGGTCGATCTCATTAACGCGGGTGTATTAACGACTGGCATGCCACTATTCTCTCGCAAGAAGAAATTTGTCGATAAAGTGGCCACACTGCTTTCTGATGGCCAAGTGGAATTCGATGGCGTGAAGTATGATAGTCCGTTCGCTGCTGCAAGTGCGATCGTGGGACAACGAATGAATGGCTGGTGGTTCTTTCTAGTAGACCAAAATTCTCGGCGTTCACTGCGAATGGTTCGACGTGATTATATAGATGCCATGGCCATGGATGATGAGGATGACGAGGCTGATGATGACGAAGACGATGAAGGATAATGGGTGATTAGTTGCCATGCCCTCCCGTCAACGAACATTTGAAAGTATTGTTATGGGCCTGGAGCAAAATTTCTTGGGTGCGTTTACTGGCCCTTTAACTAAAGAGGATCAATCCTTAAGAGACAGAATCCGTAGAGCCCTTTCTTGGATGAAACGAGCCGCATCTGTGTCGTTTGAAGATAGACCACCTCGATTCGTTGATCTCTGGATAGCGCTCAATGCCCTTTATGGGCAGCGCAATTACGGGGAAGATCGCTCGGAGAGTGAATTCGATGATTTTCGGGAATTCGTCCTTCTGTTCAAGAAAATTCCTGAAGGAAAAGTCATGCTTCACCAATTTATCAGCAAACGTCATATCCAAGGACAAATTCGTGGTTTGGTGAAAAATCCATACTTATGGAGAGAGTATTGGGAAGGTAAAATGCAGCTTTTAGAAAATCAGATGAATAAAAACCTTCCTAAATTTGAACGGGCAATATCCCATAAGGAACCCGAGATAATTTTCAATTACCTCTTTGAAAGATTGAAGGTGCTCCGTAACCAATTATTCCACGGCAGTTCTTCCGCTGATACCCGCCGTAATCGAGATGCCTTGGTCCCTGGAATACTTCTTTTGGAAGAACTTTTACCCATCTTTATACAGGTAATGATCAAGGAAGGGTCACGAGAGATTTGGCCCGATATACCCTATCCAGCCAGGGCTACTCCACTACATCCAATGTGATCCTAACTCGAGACTATCTATTTCTCTTCGGAGGAATTCCCATGGTTTCTTTTGAGACTTTTTGTGTCCAGATTCAAAGCTAAGTTGAATAAGCTACCGACCCATGAAGGAGCCCATTACGGAAGTGTGCGCAAGTGGAGCCAGTATCGCGGAGATCTTGGAGAGGAATTTGTGTTTTTCTTTACCGGTGGAGATGTAATTAAATGCGGGACAACCTCCACTGCCAATGTCCGCTCTGTCAGTTCTGCAGAATTTCAAAAAGTATACTCGGTCTGGAGCGGGTACCGATCCGGAGAAATCCCAAGGACACACATCATGCATGAACTTGGGGTTCAAAATGCATCTTGGATTATTCCGCTGCTTAAGCATTATGAATACCTGATGAATTGAGCTGGCAATGAGTTTAACTGAACTACCCTTTGGATTACCTGGCTGGATATTATCAACTTAAGAAAAGTAAAAGGCTGAACCGACTACTCATCGGACTATAGTCCATTAAAGAAAGGGTTTAAGCCTTCTGTTGAATAATTACCTGCCCAATACTGGACAAAGTTGGAGATGGATTTCAGGAAATACAGAAGGAAACAATGGTCTTTCCTTAAAGCATGCAGAAAACTGAAAAGAACATGAGCTCCGATAAGTACATGCGCCTGGCCATTGCCATGGCACAGAAGATCCCCCGGTATCCCTTCGGAGCCGTAATCGTTCGCAGGACAACTGGGGGATATCGGCAAGTTCTTTTCCGGCTTCCTGAAGTACCTCTACCAGCCCCAGGCCGTAGCATGAGCACAATTAAAAAAATTCATTGTAATGGATGAACGCACACAAAGAGAGGTCAGTTGGAAGACTGAGGACCCCCAGGCAATGTAAGATGGACCTTTGCCATGAAACGCTCTAATGCCGCCAGGGCTATTGTGGATGTCAGAAAGCTTCGCGACTATTGTCTCAGCCGTGAACATCCGCGAGGTCAACACAAAGCCCGTGTCTTTCAGAGCGCCTTGGGATGGACTGCCGCCTCGGCAGAAGAGGTTCGTCGAAGGCTACTTGAAGTCGTACAGAGGGAAGAAGCCACTTTCCTCGGTTCAGATGACTGTGGAAAGCGGTATGCGCTAGACTTTTCAGTACACGGTCCCGCTGGGCCAGTAACTGTTCGAAGCTTGTGGATCGTTCGCCGTGATGAGGACTTTCCACGATTCGCCTCATGCTATATCCTATAGGAAGGAGATTACCTCATGATTCAAGATATTTGTGTCCTGGATGTGGTCGCCTTGACTAAGGATATTCCTGAGAGCAGCTTGCTGCGAGGACAAGTGGGGACCGTGGTGGAATCCCTTGGACCAGATATGTTTGAAGTGGAATTTGTGGATAATGACGGCCGAACCTACGCGACGCTCCCCCTGAATTCCAGCCAACTCCTCGTGCTGCATTACCAACCTGCGTGATCTCGCTATTTTATCCGTTCCTGTCATTTTCGATGGAGGGAATTTTCCTAATGAGGGGTTTATGCCTGAAGGGGTAAGGTGTGATCCAGAGACGGGCAGACCTCCAAATGGACTCTCATTAGATTGAACACCTTCATTGTTTCTGGCAAACGATGTGAGGAATTCTGGTAAGCGTGAAAAAAAATGAACATGAGCCCCTCTGATTATATCCGCCTGGCCATTGTCATGGCGCAAAAGGTCCCCCAATATCCATTTGGGGCCGTGATCGTTCGACAGGCAACCGGAGAGGTCCTCGCGAAAGGGTACAACCGTTCTTCTCGCAACCCGATCGTGCACGGCGAAATCGATGTCATTAATCGTTGTGCGGCCAAGCATGCCCCGGTGGATTGGACATCCCTCGATTTGTATACGACAGCTGAACCCTGTCCCATGTGTCAGAGTGCGATCGAGTGGGCGGGCATGGCCACTGTCTACTTTGGCACGTCGATTCCGTTTCTCCAACAACTTGGTTGGCGGCAGATCGATATTCGGG
>DOFS01000308.1:15327-15885 GCA_003523945.1 Nitrospiraceae bacterium
CGGGCCGAGGAGGTGGCACGGCGGACTCCGTTTCGGAATACGAAAGTTATTGGGGGAATTCTGGAACGAGAGTGCAATGCGTTGTTTGAGGCGGCACAGCGGGATGCCTTGAAGGAGTAGATTTTTCGAATGTGATACCGGGGTTTCGCCCCCGGACGGCGAGGTCCTTTTGTTTCGGCAAAAGGACCCAAAACCATTTTCACCCAGGTCGGCCTTATTAAATCGTGCCAGCGCAGCCCAAGGAGGGCGTCCCAACTCGCTGGGCTCGAACAAGGTCCGCCTGCTGATTTGAGCGCCGGCCCGGGTAGCCGACCTGAAGGTGATTATAGATAGAACTGCCTCATCTATTCTTTCGGCCGCTGTCTGTCGTCCCTTAGTCGGGAATAAAGATGGATGCGCGATGGCGACTGGGGGGATTGACCGGAGGGGAAGGGAGATTATTCTTGCCTCGAACAAGCGCTCCTTGAACAGTTTTTTTCTTTGCATGCGTAAGCTATGATGGGCGTATGTCCTCCCCCCTGTACCGGTGCGGATTTGAATCAATGAAGAATTTCTGTT
>DOFS01000311.1 GCA_003523945.1 Nitrospiraceae bacterium
AACCCAGTAACCCTCCAATGCCCGCCAGAGTATCTAATTCGGCAATCTGCTGAGACAGCTCATCCCATGCTGATGTGGTCATACACGATTCCCTTCTCTAGACAGTTGGTTTGGAGTTGAGAGGATTTTCATGAGAGAGCCGTGAAACCGTTCCGGTAGTTTCTCCCTCATCGGTTGTGAAACGCCTTTGCGAGATTCTCGCCGGCTTGTGTGAGTACCTGGCTCGTTTTGGCAAAGGCAAAACGGACGAGGTGTTGTCCCAGATCTGTCGCCTGGTAGTAAAAAGCACTGCCTGGAACCACCGCCACCTTCGCCTCGGTGATCAACCGTGTGGCAAACGATCGGGAATCACCCTTATGTTCCCAGGGTCCATAACCTGCGAGAAGGTAATAGGCCCCTTGAGGTACATAGGGCTCAAACCCACTGTCGGTCAGCATCTGCATGGTGAGGTCGCGACGCCGGAGGAATCTCGCACGAAGGTCGGTGTAATAGGTTTCGGGTAAGGCCAACGCCGTGACCGCCGCGTACTGGAAGGGCGTCGGGGCACAGATCGTGAGGTAATCATGTACCGTCCGGATCGCAGCCGTCACATCCTTTGAAGCCAGAACATACCCAAGACGCCATCCCGTTGCCGCGTAGATTTTTGACAGGCCTCCGGTGACGACCAGACCTTTCCAGTCGGGCGCCAGCGTGGCCGGGGCAATATGCCGGTAAGGTTCGTAGTACAGATGATCATAGATTTCATCCGTCACCACATAGATCCCATGCTGGTCTGCCAGAGCAAGGATGGCGTCAAGTTCGTCCCGCGTGAACACGTGCCCGGAGGGATTATGGGGAGTATTCAGGATAATGGCCCTGGTGCGAGTGCTGATCGCTGATCGAAGTTCCTCAAGCGGTAACGCGTAATCAGGTGGGCGGAGCGTGACAAACCGTGGCGTTCCGCTCGCAAAATACACAGCCGGCACATAATTTTCATGTGCAGGTTCGATGATGATGACTTCATCGCCACTCTCGACTAACGCCAGCATGGCCGCCACGATCGCTTCCGTCACGCCGCAGGTTATGGTGATCTCTGTCTCGGGATCAAAGGTGAGACCATGGCGTTCATGCACATGCTTGGCAATGGCTTCTCGTAACTCCGCCAGACCCCAGGTCACCGAATATTGATTGTGATCATGGGCAATGGCATCAATGGCGGCCTGCTTCACCACAGGCGCGGTGGGGAAGTCGGGACGACCTTGAGCCAGGTTAATCGCCTCATGCTCCATGGCAATTCGCATATTTTCGCGAATTTGCGATGGTCCGATCCGGTCCAGTCTGGAGGGAGGGTTGAAGGTCATGGGTGTATTCGTCTTACCAAACAGTGGCATGGCTTACCTTCATATTGAGAATTTAATAAATATACAGGGAGAGCTGGCTATCTCATTCGCCGGCCGTGCATAAATAGACCACCTGTGAAAAATTGAGGGACTCGTCAGAATAGGGGATCTCATGGAAGTTCTTCAACTTCCACATGAAACCAGGAATGAAGGATTATGGGTTGGATACAAAAAGAATGTCATTCGGAGGCTGTTGTATATTTCTCGTGTTCTGAATTTTCATCACTTGATGAGTGACAGAACCCCGAACACGGAAAAATAAGAGAGTATTCAAAAAGGCTCGTCCAGCAAGGCCGCAGCCGTTTGGGCGAGCGGAGCATACGGAGGCGTACGTGAGCACGACCACGCGGCGACCTGCCTGCGCGAAGCCGCTCCGGCGAAGGCAGTGAACGCATCGCTTGCCCCATCCTGAAAGGTGGCGCATTTGTTTTCAACACTCCCTTTTTAAGGAAGGGGAGCGTCCAAGGTAAGCACCTCCCGCAACTGGTCAAGCAGCAACTGCTTGCCTTCCCCGGTATAGGCCGACAGGAAAAGAGGGTCCTCCTCCATACCCAAACCCTCACGCAATTCCCTCAGCGCGGCCTGGCGATTTCCCCTGGTGACCTTATCCGCCTTGGTGGCCACCACCATCACGGGTATCTTCAGCCGCATCAACCACTCGACCATCGCCCGATCTGATTCCTGCACCCGGCGGGAATCCACCAGCACCACCACACCCTGTAGGTTCTTGCGTGTCCGCAAATATTCTTCAATCAGGGGACCCCAGAGCTCTCGAATCCGTTCAGGCACTTTGGCAAATCCGTATCCGGGAAGATCAACCAGCATAAACCGGGGACCGTTTGTGGCAATTTCAAAAAAATTAATGGTTTGCGTTTTTCCAGGGGTCTTGCCGACCTTGGCCAACCCTTTGTGATTCACCAAACAATTTATGGCCGACGATTTTCCGACATTGGAACGGCCGACGATGGCCACTTCTGGAAGCGTGGGTTTCAGAAATTGCTCAACCGTCCCGCAACTCGCCTTGAATTCAGCAGAAAATATTTTAAACGCTCCCACGAATGGTTCCTCTTTTTCATGTACAGACAAACCGAGAAGTTGACGCCCATCCTGCAGGCCCATCAACAGGCCATGAGGCCATCTTATCTTAGGAAGCCACCGTTTCCCTATACCACTCATTAAACAACCGGCTGCCTGCTGAAAGCGTGGCTTCTTCATCCCGAATCCAGCGGCTGACCAGCCCCAACCCACAGAGCGTATCCGCGACAGGCTTGATCGTCGGCAGTCCTATGGCCCGCGCCACCTCTCTTGGATTCACCGGTTTGTTCGCCTTGATCACATAGGCCAGCACTTGAT
>DOFS01000149.1 GCA_003523945.1 Nitrospiraceae bacterium
GACGCGGAATACACGGACGCGCCACTTTCATTGACCATCACGATGGGAATGGCCGACGGCAATTTTAGCGCGCGCAGGAAGGCTTCGGTCTCCCTCCCGGCCGTCCCGTTGCCCACCGCGATCGCCTCCACCTGAAAACGCTGGCACACCTCGACAATCGTCGCTCCCGCATTGGCGGCACCGCCCGTTCCCAGATGCGGAAAGATGGTCTCCGTATGGCGCAACGTGCCCTGCCGGTCCAGACAGACCATTTTACATCCGGTGCGAAATCCCGGATCGATGGCCAACACCGTCTTCTGTCCGAGGGGTGGCGCCATGAGTAGTTGCTGCACATTTTGCGCAAACACTTCTATGGCCGTGTGATCGGCGCGGGATTTGGTGACCAGGCGGGCTTCGGTTTCCATCGAAAGGGACAGAAGTCTGGTAAAACTGTCCTTGATGGCCAGGGTCACCTGCTCCGATGCCGGCCCTTGGCCTTTCAGAAAAAATCGATGCAAAAGAGACAGTGCTTCCGGTTCGGGCACCACCACCCGAAAGGTCAGAAACCCCTCTGTTTCGCCACGCCGCATGGCCAGCACCCGATGTGAGGGCGCCTTGGCCACCGGCTCTTCCCATTCCACATAATCACGATACTTGCTGGCTTGAACATCCTTCCCCCGCACGGCCGTGGTTTTGAAAACCCCTTGTTCCAGATAGAGCGCGCGCATGGAGGCGCGGGCCTGCAGATCTTCGCTGATCCATTCGGCCATAATGTCGCGCGCACCGGCCAACGCGTCCTCCACCATCTCCACGCTCTGCTCCGGATTGAGAAATTTCTGTGCTTCGGCTTCGACATTTAATTGCGCATCTTGCGCCCAGAGACTCAGGGCCAGTGGCTCCAACCCCCGTTCCTTGGCGATCATGGCCCGAGTGCGGCGTTTGGGGCGATACGGGAGATACAAGTCCTCGAGTTCCGTCATCGTGGCGGCGGCGTGTATTTGCGCTTGGAGCGCGTCAGTGAGCTTGCCTTGCTCCTCAATGGACCCCAGAATGACGTCCCGCCGTTTATCCAATTCCCGGAGTTGCGCCACACGATCCCGAATGGAGGTGATGGCCACCTCATCCAACCCGCCCGTCACTTCCTTCCGGTAGCGCGCCAGAAACGGCACCGTCGCCCCGTCATCCAGCAAACGCACGGTGGCCGTCACTTGCTTGTCCGTGATCTTGAGTTCCTGTGCAATGGTCTTATCATGCAATTCTGAATTCATAGTCTCTCTACATCCTTCATCTTATTGAGTGAATAGTGCCTTACGACCGCACGACGAAAACCCGACGTCACTGCCAAACAGTATCCAGCCTCCCCTGAAATTGGCAACCCAGCAGGGATGCTCGTGGGGACATAGCGTGGCTTACTGCCCAAATTTCAGAATCGGCGTTTCGTCATGAAAAAAACATGAGCGCGCTCATTAATTTTTATCCGAAGGGAACGGGTCTTTTGGACCAATTAAGAGGTGATCGAGGATGAAGGGGAAAATTTCACAAACATGCCCATGAAAATCCCTCAATGGAAAGAGGATCTAAAAGCAATTCGGACCCATCTCGTGATTCGACATTATTCACGAAACCATTCAGGCTACATAGTTTCCCGAATCTGCCGGCGAGGGCCAAAGCGAAAAGACGAGGTTAACCGTTCCCTCATATTTTTATGGTTCAAGCGCAGATTGAAAGAATCAACCCATCAACGAACCATTCCACTGCACGGTATCAGCCATACTGCTTCGAACGACTCAGGCATTAAGCTTCGCCTGGCCTGAGCCTGGTCCTTTCTCTCCAGGTTAGGGGCAATCCCAAAAGATGGAGCGCCGCATTTAAAAGTCGCCGGCCACGCACCCTGCCAGCAATCCACGGTTTTGCTCAACTGACATATCCCGCCTCAGGCCTTCTCATAAAAAAACCAGGATTGAGGGCGGGCGTCGTCTGCCAAATGACCCCAAGCCCGAACTTGTAGGTTTCCCCACCAGGAACATTCAATGTACGGTTTTTATCTTTTACTATTAAAGAGTTGCGCACCCCGCTGGAATTGAGTGCACTCCAAAATGGACAGGCCTGCGTTATTTTCAAACAAGGTTGACGCGGCTTGTGCACAAGCGGCCCACCCTGCTCTAGCAAATCCAGTGTCCGGTGCGCTGATCTCAGAAAGAAAGAAGGCCCCCTGCCAAAGCCGATTGATGCAGGAAGAGTGTTCCCATCAGGAAAAAACTCAGGAGGTACGATGGGACTCCCGCACCAAAAAGCTGATACATGCTCTTCCTTATCTGAAAGATGCCCTAATGGAAGATCTGGGCCACTTTTACCCCATGGCTTTGAAATCGCTTATTCAAATTGGACGTTGAGGATCTTGCGATCCGCACTCTGGCCGGACGGTAGGATGGTACACCCGATATACACCGTTTGATTGCCTTTTACAGGTATTTGGGCGGTCGTCATGACGTTGGCTCCTGTGATTTCGGAAACGGTTGCAATGATGGTGGCATCGGGATGTTTGTTCATAATACCCTGTTCTTGTTTCGACTGAGGACATTCACCATTCGGACGTTGGATCAGATCAACATAGGGCGTAGCATCCATGTGCTGGAGATTCCCTCCGCCACAAGAGGTCAGACCAAGGATCACACAGCAAGACCACCAGGGAATAGTTTTCATGATTGACTCCAGGAAAATATTGAACACCCTTATCCGGATTAGATGAGAGGAGATACGTTCCGTCTACATCAGGCCTCAGGCTCTACACATTCTGTTCCACCTTTGAGCAGACAGGCCCGCCATCGTACTTTTTCGGCCCAATAGCGGAAGGATTCCTCGACATCATTCCAGGAATTCGTGAGCCCGCGCAGATTTTTCGTCCCACCCCGTCGATCCACCGCGGCAGCCAATAAGGACTTATCCATGGAATCGGTGACTTTCATCTCGACACTGGCTGACCCGGTAAATCCGGAGACGCCTGTAGCCAATCCCTTTACCCCGGTCAGCACTCGTAATTGGGGAACAATACTCGATACCGTATCCAGAACGGGATTTGACCCTTCGGACTCCGTGATGGCTGCCTGCATATGCATGACATCAGGACCCGGTGATTTCACCATTTCATAATCTTTTTTCAGCTCCTCGTGAAGCTTGACATAAAACAGGTCAGCCAGGCGTTGACGATCTTCGGGCTCTACATCATTTAATTGAGAATCCTGGCCAATCCAAATGGTGACCGGATCCAGGATTACCTTTGTGTATTTCTTCCAGTCGGCGTCCGGGTTTTTATAGATGAGAAGCGTCTCGTCCTTCTCTCCCTCTTTTAACATGGAATAATCCCCGAGGAATCCAGACTGCTCAACGCTCCTGGTCTGTTGAGTGCTCGCACAACCGAATAGACCCACAACACACATTAAAACCAGACCGATTTTTACGTGGCTCATCACATTCCTCCATTGATTACAAAGTAAACGCTGTTTTAATGATTCTTCTAGCCAGGTATGGGCATCGATGCGGAGTATAGCCAATTGAAATAAAAATTGACATGGTTCCCGCTACGGCCGGCTACAAAATCTTCATTCCCGAAACGGCGTACCACCCCGACCGTGAGGACAAAGACCACCTCATCAGTGACACACGCCTTGGGTGTTGCACAATTCCTTGACATGAAGGAGTAAAATCCGTCTGACTTCCTGAATGGTATGCGTATTGGATTGACAAGAATGCGGGGAACGAACAATGAATTCCGATTCCATTCCCTCCAAATGGGCGCTCTGATAGGCCACCACTCCGTCGTTCCCGTCCTCTATGGGGCCATCGCCTTCCACGGCAATGATGGAGTGACCAGACACTCCTGGGGCCAATGGCGTCGGAGCCAGAGCTTTCATCAGGGGGCTGCCCGGTTCCATTGCCGACACACTTCCCAAATTCATTCCTTGTATATTCAACTTGAGGGTATCGAATTTTAATGTCATCAGATCTTTAACTCCGGACATCAACCGACCGGGCAGCTTGACAAATTTAGCCAGTTGATGGGCACCCCAGCTTCCTGCCACGTAACTCCCATGCTGAGGTGTGGCAATAAAGATGAGACGCTTGGCGAAGGGAACCGGTTTCACAAAAAGACTTCGTTGTAATAATGCCCGGGTCTCGTCCGAAATTTTCAAGTCCTCAATACGAGTATCGCTAACGAAGTCCCAAAATTTTTGACCTGTGTCGATGGCGGTGAGTTTCGTCAGCAACCCTCCCTGACTATGCCCAATGATCACCATGGCCTGGAGAGCAGGATCCTGATACTTCTGTTGCAGTTGGTCCACGGTCTTTTGCAGGGTTTCCCGGAGCAACGCCGCAGAATACAAAACAGGATTACCGGTATCATAGGTGAAAAACCAGAACTGAAATTGATTTCGTATTGAAGGGTCGACGATTAAATCATTGGTCATGTCAGCCCACCTACCAGACCCGGAGGCAGTCCCGTGGACAAAGACGACCGGAATACGCCCGGGTCTATACGGCTCCAGTGCGGTTAATTCTCCTGACTCACCCGCAATCGAATCCCCCATGAAAAACCCCTTCAGTTCCCGTTCCCAGACAGAGGGTTCGGCCAAACTGGCGGCCAGGGACGAGGTAAATTCAATTTCTAACGGCACAACCCTTCCCTGGATACTGACCGTCTTCTGGTCATAGGCGTTATACAGCTCCCAGTCTCCTTGAATAACTCCCTTCTTAATTTGTTCTATAAGATTGGGAAGCCGCATGAAGGCCGTGACCGGCATTTTGCCCTTGGAAATCTGCAACCCTTCTTCCTCACCTAACGGGAATTGATCGGCCGCTAACGGGACCCCGATGCCGGGTTGCCGATAACGGTTCTGTAACCCACGGACTTCCAACTCTGCGACGGGAATGAAATTCCCGAGTTGCCGATTTTCCCACTGGAGGCGTGTAGCAGGGAGATCCACCTGGAGGGTTCCGAAGGGAAGGGTATAGGTGCCGGAATGCAGGTTCATGACGGAACGGTCCTTTGCAATAAACCCTGAAGTCAGACTCCGATTGTAGATATCGGCCGCAATCCGCCCCCGGGGATCTAACCGGTCAGGCAGACGGCTCGAATCTTCGGGAAACAAATACACATAGGCATACAGGGCTGCGGCCAGAAGGTAGGACGGGTGATTGGCTTTTTGCGCATACCGAAACGACAACTCAGCGAGCGCGAACGCCACGTAGGGTTTCCGCTCCTCTTCGGCGAGGAAGAAATGGTGCAACGTGTTCAGGGCCCCACGAGGATCATCAAAATATGCGTCAGTCAGGTCGGTGACATGGAGGACGTTATCGGTATAGGGACTGATTTCCCCTGAAGATATGACGTTTCTGGTTAATTGGTGACGAACGGTCTCCGGATCGACGCGCGTCACCCCCACCGGCGTTTGACAACCGGTCAGCATCGCAATCGCGATGAATCCGAACCACCAGAACCTGTTCAGTCGTTTATGGGCCATCTTAAAGATTCTTCTGGAATAATTCGAGCAAGGCTTCCTCTCCTCCCACCTGCATCGATTTCAGAAATATCTTCATACCTGTTGGACTACTCCATCAAGGGGATATTGGCCGCCAGGTCAAACTTGATCGCCGCCCTGATTTTGTTCTCCATTTGGAGGTAGCGGGCCACTTTGTGTGCGGGAAGGACTTTGGCCAGTTTTTCGGCATACTCTCTCCGCATTTTGACCTCTGCCCCTTCCGTCTTGAGCGACTCGTTAATCAAATTTTTGGCGACGTCATCGGACACGGAACCCTTGTTGTAGGCTTCGGCATATTCATTGATCAGTCCACCCAGATGCGTGTTTAACTTTTCCAACTCATTCTGATAGCCCTGGTAGAGCGGCCAAAAATCTTTAGATTCCTTGTCGGTCAAATCCATATTGCTGGCGATGACCAGCTTCTTGTCCGCTTTGACTTTATCGATCAAAATTTGCATGTTGGTGATTTGGGCGTTCTCGGCGAAGGCTGGAGTGACGCACATGATCACTGCTGCGGCGACAAGCATCAGAAACGGCTTCATGAGTTTACCCCCGTGGTTTTGGATGAGATGTGGAATGCTTGGAGAAAGAATGGCAATCTCTTTCATCTTCGATGAAAATGGAGTCAGCGAATCTAGCAAAGGCATTAAAAAAAGTAAACGCCACAGGGAAGGATTGTAAAACAGGACAGAGGAGACCGTAGAAAGGCAGAGGGCACCATTGCTGCAGATCCAGAACTGCGTGGAGTACTGATTGCGGAATTAGGGAGGAGGAGGAAGGGCACGAATCTGTCTGGAAAAATCAGACGCCTGATCGGCCTGCATAGCACGTTCGTTGATGTGAGCACGCGCTTGTAACTCCTCAAATGATAGATCGGTGGCCAGCTTTCCCTGCTCATAGAGATAGGCGGGGGTAAACCCGCTCAACAAGATCTTCCAGGAAAAGGGGACATGGCCGGGATTCAATCGCGTGTGCATCCAAATGACATTCGTGCAGTTAGCGGTGAGAGTATTGTAAAACTTCGGGCGCTCGCGCAATTCGTTGATGGTGTTCATATACCCCAGAAACACCCGTTTGGCATTATCGATGGATCCGGCCAATGAATAGACATACACGTCTTCAGGCGGATCATTCCGATAATTGGTCCGGACCCGGATTAAGTCGCGTTCGTCGCCGACAATGTAAATCAATTCGTATTGTTTAAAAAAGCCCTTGATCGAAGAATACCCTTCCGTAGCTTCCTTCCGGGCTTCGATAGATATGGCCAGATGGTCATCACCGAAGCCGAACGTCAAAAAAATATGCGCGATCATGGGCCCCATCCAGTAGGCGGCGACCAGGTCTGCAGAATCCAGTTTATTAAGATCGTAGGTATGGTCGTAGTAGATCGGCGTAAAGTCGGTTTCGGTGCGGTAGTCAAAGTTCCGGATGTTGTGGACCGTCACCAGATCACCGTCGAGCGTGGCAAAAGGAAGCACCGCCACTTCCTTCTGCCACTCCCGGTCATTGGATGGCTCAATCAGGCTCCACCAGACAACGCACAGGACAAACAGACCCGCATAGGAGGCTGCGGCAATCCATCGCCATCGCCTCGTGCAATAGGCACCTAAGGCAACCACTCCCCCCACGGCATAGCCTGAGGCAAGAAACGTTCGCAGATGGTCCTGTTCCGGCCCGTCAAAATAGAGCGCCAATGTCCCCCAGACCCCTGTTCCCACCATCAGCAGGGCTCCCATAAACAGACCGAAGTATCTGGTCAGATGGCGCATAAAAATTCCGGACCGTGTGAAGTGTGACAACTCGTGCCCACGCAGGAAACACATCTACCCGAATACATCAATCCTACCCCAACAACTCCAGACTCAACCCAAAAATAATCGTGGTGTCCATTGTTTTTCGGTCCTCAGCCGGCTTGGAATTATACCGCACGTTATATTCGAAACGAATGGAGAGGTCTTTGTAAACTTTGACCCTGATACCTTGATTGGCATTGACCCGCACCGCATCGTCACGCCCGATATCTCGGGTTCCGATATGGTCATGCCACACCTTCAGGTCTCCCCCAAGAAATTCCAGGTGCCAGCGGGTTTGCCAGGAAAAAGCCGGGATGACCGTGCTCCGTTCCATGGTGAAATTTTGATAGACCACCGTCGGACCTGCGGCAAACGTGAGGACATTGGCCCGACGATCCAGGAGATCATACCCGGCACCGATGATAGTCGTGCTGCGAAGTGAGAGGTTTTGGAATTTGTCGTGCTCCAGGAAATTTATGAGGGGGAGATAGGCCCGTTTAGAAAGGAAGTAGTCCCACCGGGTATTCAGCGCGCCATTCTGCGCGGTGAGTTGGCCTTGAGCCCTGCCGCGATTGGCCCGACCGTCCAGAATGATGCGATGCCACCCTTTATTGATGGTCAAATCCCCGGAGGCATTGATGGTTTCCGTTTGGGTATTTCCTGCCGTAAGGCTTCCCCCGATGCCGAGACTGCCCCGATAGGACAATTCAAACAGATTAATGGTTTTGATTGTATCCAGTTGAACCGGGCCATCAGGTTCAAGACTGACCAGAATCAAGCGGTCTCCATCACGGACGCCAATGCCATCCGGAATAATGCCTTCGTCATGAAAAGACACCCATAAGGGTTTATCGGAGGTCAGCCCTGCAACATCCTCCCAGTCGATGTTCAGCACATCGGCGTAATCGGTATCGATTTTTAAGACCGTATCTTCCATGGTGAGAATTTCCCCACTCACACGGTCCCCGTTCTTGAGAAAAATGACATCCGCAGCACTGACCGCTACGTTCCCCAAGACTGCCAGCATGACGACGACCAGACTCAACGCCAACCGTGCAAACTCATGTCGCGCATGGTTCGCGATCAGAAAGCTCAGGAGGCGTGGTCCAAGGGAACGGGATGGAAGGTGCGAGGGTGCCATAGGCGCGGGAGGCAGTATAGTTTCCCCATCGTGCAGGGTAAAGCACCGGAAACCCCGTAATTGAGGGTTTCTGCTGGAGGCAAGAAAAAGGTAGGAGAGTCCTGTCCCTCAGAAACCGGAATCAAGGCGCTGACAGGAGCCTGGTGGTAGTTGGTCCAGGTGCAACGGTTGGATTGTGCTTATGTCCAAGCAGCGTGAGTGGGTCATGACTTGGGACCAGAACATGCCCTCCTCACGGAACGAGTCAAATATCTATGGGGATACACCTTCCCGCCACCCACATATACCGCCATACCCTTGGTCTTTATTCCGGAAGTTTTTCACGATTCATCACATGATTGTTGGTTGTCTCATAGACATCGTCAGTGCCATCTCAAAAAACAGTTAAACCTGGGCCATTACATGAGCGCTTCCGGGTTTCATGGGGAGTCAACCAGCCGCTGCAGAGGATAGTAAAAAACTAGGCCAGGAAGTGTAGAACCTGGTGCCCGATCATGTGCTCGTGGAGTTTACCAAAAAGATTTTTCGGGACGGGGTTCAATAGCGATTCTGCGAATGACTGAAACCGGAAGGCGGGTGCCACCCCAAAATGGGGAATGTCTCGCCGTGGTCATCGATGGCCCCGCTCAGTTAAGAAGGGCCAATTCTGGTCCGTGTTTTTCACAGGGCTTAATTGTGCCCCATTTCTTTCATTTTCTCTTTTTCCAGAATCAGGCGATAGGCAATAAAATATTTGTAAATATTACTAACGTATTGCACGGTTTCGCGACCGATACGCTTGGCTGCGACCAATTCCACATTCTTAAACCATTTATTCGGATTCAACCCCATCGACGGGGCCTCTGCCCTGAGCTTCGCGATCCTGGCAGGGCCGGCATTATATGAGGCTACCGCAAAGAACCATTGGTTCCATATGTCCATATCCTGATCTTTAAAATACCGGTCATGCAGAAAGTGTAAATACTTGACTCCCGCATGAATATTCGGCTCAAGCTGTTTGATATTGGGAATATTGACGGTTGGATCACGAGCGGTACTGGGCAGAAGCTGCATCACACCGATTGCCCCCGCAGAACTCCGCTTCCGTTGGTCCAACGTGGACTCCTGATAGCCAAGGGCCATGGCGAGCACCCAATCAAATCCATATTGCCCGGCAGTTTTTTTAAATACGTGCATGAGGTTTTGAAATTTCTTGCGTTCCTGCGTTGCCAAGGCATTGGTGACATACTTGGTGTTTTTCAAATACCGCGTGAATAACAAATTTCCGATTAGGGTACCTTTCTTATTGTGACGCACAAACCGGTTGATCACCTTTTTCAGCTTCGGACTATTTTTTCGAAAGGCCCACGCGATCTCCCCGTCTGTATTGACGGCGATATCCGGGTGTAAACGGATATTCTCAAAAATATTTGCCCAAAATTCCGCTTTGGGGCTATCCATCACCAGCATAGGCAATAGCCCCGCGTTCACCATTTCGAGAAGATCCTCGTCTTCAAGGTTCTCCTCCTCAGGGACGAGCTTGATCTCGGGGTTTCCGTCCCTTTTAAACTTTTCATTCAAGCGAATAAGGTGTTCATAAAAACTACTGGACCTCCGGACATGGATGGTCTTGCCGGCCAGATCATCGAGACGGGAAAGAGTGGGGCTACTGGGCCCCGTGACGATAATTTCTCGAACATGTGTGAGAACCGGCTCGGAAAAATCAATGAGTTTCGTTCGTTCGGGTGTAATCGTGAGGGCACCCGCGGCGATATCACCTATCCCATTGAGCAACCCTGGAATGAGTTCATCCCGATTGACAGGAATGAATACGAATTGAACCTGCACGGTCTTCCGCTTTAAATCGTCGTTAACCTGCTTGGCAAATATTTTCATAAGATCATAGGTGAGCCCACGCTGTCGCCCACCATCCAGGAAATAAAAGGTTTTGCTAAAGGGAATCAGCACCCGGACTTGGTTGCGTGTGACCATCCCATCCCAATCACCTGTCCACGTTTTCAGAGCCTGACGGAACTTCGCACTAAACCGATCATCCTCCAACTTTTGAGACGCCCATGATTCAGAGCCAGAGAGTAGACACAGGACAGATGTCAACAGCACCATCCACGAGAGACACCAGCTCTTTTTTAGTTTTAAGACTCTCATGGTCATATACCAGGGCCCTGTCATATGGAATGTCCGAAGGACCATTATGACGATTTTCGATGCCGTGAAGCCAATATTGTATTGAGTCAATCTCAAGCGAATCAACATGACAACGCTGTGACTAGTGATTACATCATAGACCGTATATTTCAGGCAGTGCCTGAGGTTTGCCAGCCGGTTGATTCTTAGAACGACTCCTCCCATTCGTGATTCCGGTCATAACAAAGGTTCATTCTTTTTTTCCCCATTTTTATCGAGAATACATCTTGGCATCTTGGGATAGATCCCCGCGAACAATTGGCAGGGATAAATCAATCCGTCACGCCTGACAGGTTCATTCGGACATCCATTCGGTCTTCCTTTTTTAAGCGTGAGGTGAGTCACTCAACCGGGAAACCACAGGCTCAACTGTTCTGGGAAAGTTCTTTAAAGATAATTTCTCATCAGTTCTGCTAAACTCCACCAAAATAAGTGCCTCTTCTCCTAATTTTATCCTCCGATGTTTTTTCCACAAAGAATGTTGGTGGCCGCTCAAAAAACATTCAAAAGATGGGTCATTGGGGGAATCCTCCTGAGTTTCATGGGGAGTCAACCCGCCCATGCAGAGGATATTAAAAAGCTTGCCGAAGAGGTGCAGAATCCGGTGTCTGATCTTGTGCGAGTGGGATTTGCGAATGGGACCCTATTCGGGGCCGGGGCCAATAACCATCTCTTAAATACCTTTAACCTTCAGGCTTCCACCACAAGAAAATTTAGGGATTGGGCCCTTCTCAACCGGCTTAATATTCCCATCCCCTACCTGCCGGCCACGGCCTTTGAAAACAAAACGGGAAGTCTTGCCGGGTTAGGAGATATTGAGTATACAGGGTTTTTTGCCCGCGATGAATCCAAGCGACGGTTCAAGCTCATTGGGGGAATTGGCCCAACTTTTCTATTGAATACCGCCACGGATGATCGCCTGGGTTCGGGGAAATGGAGCGTGGGTCCCACGCTTGCGGTAGTCAGCATTCCGGATCCCTGGGTGGTAGGTGCGGTGATCCGAAATCTCTGGTCGTTTGCCGGCGATAATCAACGCCTCAAGGTTAACCTGTTTTTAATTGAGCCCTTTGTCAATTTCAATTTTTCCAATGGCTGGTATCTGACCTCAACGCCGCCAATTACGGCAAACTGGGAGGCGGAAGACAAGCGGAATCGCTGGACAGTCCCAATTGGAGGCGGATTCGGAAAGGTGATGTTCCGTGGAGAAAAACGTCCGGTCAACCTCAAGCTCCAGGGTTTTTATTTCCTGGAAAAACCTGACCGGGCGCCGGACTGGACCTTACAGGTGCAGTTTCAAATCCTGTTTCCGGATTCGTATCAGGAGAACTGGGCTCTGAAGATAGAGTAAATCCTCATTACTAGTTAAACGGGATCTATTCAATTCCATATGAGGAGAATTAAAAGGCTCACCGGGGATTCGTCAATGGTAGAAAGTTTTTTGCCAATAACTTCTTGGAAACGTTTTGGGTGGCCGTGGCTCCTGATCATATGGCTGGCTTTTCTGACTCCAGGAATTTGGGCGACGAATGCATCCGCACTCCAACCGTGCAACTTGGATGAAAAATTCCCGACAACCCGCCCTCTTCCAACAGACGGCGGGCCAACCAACATTCACGTGAAATTTTTCCTGTTTGACCTTCTGGATATCGTCACGGTGAAACAGGAGTTTACCCTGGACCTCTTTCTGAATGTGAATTGGAAGGATGATCGAGTGGGTGCCCTGCTCCGCAAGGCAGGCGTGAAACGTTGCGAGGTACCCTTTCATGCTATCTGGCAACCGGACCTGTTGACCCTGAATGGCCGTTCCATCGAATTTTCCCTGCCGCAGGTGTGGATCCTCTCCGATACCGGAATAGTAGAAGGCAATAACCGGATTATCGGAACCTACACCGCACATTTTGACCTGAGTAATTTCCCGCTTGACACACAGTCCCTGGCCGTTACGTACATTTCAACTAAATTTTCCCCCGATGAATTGAAGGTGAGTTTTGAGGCCTCGGATCATTCAGCCGAGTTTACGGAATCGGCATGGATCGTTTCGAATATTCAAGCCTCTTCTTCCCGGTTTGATTTCGGGACCGTTCAAGACCAGAAAAACTATCAATTCCGATTCGACTATGTGATTCAGGTTAAACGGCAAACGGAGTTTTATGTCTGGAAAGTCTTTTTGCCTTTGTGCATGATCGTGGCGGTGACATGGTCAGTGTTTTGGATCGACCCTAAACAGCTGGGGATTCAGACGTCAATCGGGACGTTGATGATGCTCAATTTGATTGCCTTTCTCTTCAGTCTCCAGGAAATCCTTCCAAAAATAAGCTATCTCACTCGCATGGACGTATTCGTCTATACCTCCCTCACCTTCGTGTTTCTCGCATTCATCGAAGCCTTGATCACCGGAGGATTGGCGGCCAGGGGAAAAGACACCATGGCCCAACGGCTTGACCTGATTTGCCGGTTCGTCTTTCCACTCGGGTTTGTAGGTATCACCCTGTGGTTTTGGCAGGTCATCTAAGGGAACATGTGTTTCAACATGATGAATTGAAGTGCTGAACTTCCCACTGAAGCACGCACCAGGCCTCTGACCAAACAGATCTTATCCCTATATTGTAAAATTTTTTTTGAATGGGCCTGACCTCACGTCATATTTCCGGATAGCTTCGTGGACCCTGGGGTAAGAATATGATCCTCCAGCAACACCTAGACAGTAGTGTTTTTCACACCCGGCGGTTACACTGCGGAAGATGAATACAACGACCGGCTGAATTCAAAAGTCATTTAGAAAATGGGGGAAAAAAGGATGCTGGGCGCAATAGGAGAGGTTGCCGGTTGGCGGTCAGTGCTATTAGTTGGAGGGGTGTTGATAGTCCTGTTAGGTATCCCCACTCCATCACAGGCCGGTGAGGAATCCGAGTTAGCCAAGCAAACGCAGAATCCGGTGGGGGATCTCATCAGCATTCCTTTTCAAAACAACATGAATGTCGGGTTGGAGTCCAACCACCGGACACAAAGCGTGCTGAATATCCAACCTGTCATCCCATTGAATCTTACGCCGGACTGTAATCTGATTACCCGTACGATTCTGCCGATTATTAAACAACCGGATCTTCCGACAGCCAGTGACGATACCTGGGGGAACAGGAGACCTCAATATATCTCTGTTCCTTTCCCCGACCAAAAGGAGCGGGTTGACTTGGGGCGTCGGACCGGTTTTGCAATTCCCCACCGGCACGGATGAAGTCTTGAGCTCGCGCAAATGGGCCGCCGGTCCAACCGGCGTGGGGCTTTTCATACACGGTCCGTGGGTCGTAGGATTACTGGCCAACAACCTCTGGTCCTATGCGGGAATAGCGATCGCAAGGATGTAAGTCATTTAATGTGGTGCGCCCGGATGGGACGGCGGATTGGACCCTCTGGATTCAATTGGCTCTCTTGCTCCCAAAATCCATCTTCTCCAATTGAACACAATGTCTTTTAAGAGAATACCTTGAGTGAAAAGCGTCAACCATCAAGTGAGGGGTAAGGAGATGAACGTACGGTTATTATTTGGGTTATTGGGCTTGGTGGTGTCGAGCTGTGGTCCCACGCAGCAGTGGGTCAAACCCGGGGCAACCGAGGCAGACTTACGTTCAACGATTACTCTCTGCGATCGGGAGAACCGTCATTTTAATCGGTCAGGCATCGCGCATTTTGGCCCGGAGGATGAAACCATCCAACCAAGAAACTATCGCAGAGGTGGAGGGGACATGATGAGAGAGCAATGCCTGGAAGGTCATGGTTGGAGGCGTGAATATGTTGAGTGATCCACAGGGGGAAATGATATTTTCTGGCGAATGACCACCTGAATACCCCCCACCGCTACCTACCATTTTCCCAATCCAAGCAAGTCTCTAAATCGGGAATCTTGAATTCCCGAACAGATTCTTATTGTGGTTTTTCATAAATAAAATTGATATCGTTATCCGTTTTTTCCTCGGTTCACCCTGGTGCAATTTTCCCGGGTAGACGATTATCCTACACGGTTTTTTATCACAAGGAGGGTATTGCCGGCGGACTGATGAAACAAAACCGGCAACATCCGGAAGCCACCACAAAGACCGAACAAACCCAGGCCATCGCCCAACAGACGGCAAACGTTTAATCGAGGCTACGGGGTCTGCCTGGAGGGGCGTGGCTATAAGGTAGGATAAACCTTTTCTGGCATTCTTTTTTTGACAAAAATCTGCGATCCAGGCCGACTTTTCACCTTCACGCTCGCCCCCATGGAAATACTCACAACACTGAAGCATGAAGCCAGGGAGGTGGGGTTGGTAACCCTGTATTTCATGCTCTGCTTCGGGTTTATCCTGACCCTTAAAAAGCTGTTATTGGCCACTTACAATATTGAGTTCTATGCCTTCTCATCCGCAATGGTTGGCGCACTCATTGTCGGAAAGGTCGTCGTGGTGTTGGATAAAACGAGAGCCGGCACGAGGCTTGACCGAAACCATTCGCTTGGTGCGGCCGCTCTGTACAAGACAATGATTTATAGTTTGTGCACAGCCTTGGTGCTTGTGGCGGAAAAGATGTTCCATGCCTATCGTGAGAGTGGCACGCTGAGTGAGGCGTTGATGGTGGTATGGATGCATCAGGATCCCCATATCATCCTGGCCAAGATTCTCTGTATCGGTTTGGCCTTTATGGGATACCACCTGTATGCAGGAGTTGATCGCCGGTTGGGAGAAGGCAGACTACGAAACATGGTCTTTAAACGACCCTGATCGCTTCATCAAAAATCAGGATTCAACCGGCTATCGCATCCCTTTGAATAAGTGGAACGAGAGCATAGAAAAAACAGTTTTTTTCCTGACTGGGCAAAACCCTGTATGACTAATAAAGGGAGCAGGATTCGCTTTGCGAGGGCTTCTGGATTGTTGCAGAAGAGAAGATGGGAGCATTCGCATTAACTTCCGCTGAGACAAAATCCCTGGGAGCCATTCCGGTCCATCGACGGAAGGCTCGATTGAAGTGGGACGAATCCGAATATCCGAGCAGCAAGGCGACGTCTGTGATCGTCTGACTCCCCTGCCGAACAAATTTCAACGCACATTCCCGGCGAAGCTGGTCGAGGAGATCTTCAAAGGAGATTCCCCATCGGTTCAACCTCCGTTGAAGCGTGCGTTTATGCAGACCGTGCTCCCTGGCGACCATTTCGAGCGTTGGACTCTGACGGGGCATCAAGTAGGCGATCGTGCTTTGAACAGACCGCACCAGGTGCTCTTCAGGGTATGGGGTTAAACGGCCCTCCTGAGTGAAAAGATCTTCCGAAATTTTCAGTTGCAGGGGCAAATCCAAGGAAGATCGATCGAAGGTGAATCCGTTGTATTCAGCGTTGAAACACAGATCGGATCCAAACACCCGTTCAAACTCACCCGTATCCCGAGGTTTTGAACGGGTAAAGGAAACCTGAACCGGAAAATCCTGCCTGGTTAACCTCAGAATTTTCAAAAGAAAAGCCAGGACACCCTCAATGTAAGTTTCGGGATTTTCCCCCGTGCGGCCGATAAACTCATAACTCAACCGGGCCACCATTTCTTGTTCATGAAAACCAAGCCGGACACCGGTCTGCACAAGGGAGATACGCTTCCCCGCAATGGATAAAGCCTGACGAAGAGTGTGAGCATTCAGGATAGCTTGCCCATAAAGTCCAAGCTTCTCGATAGGGTCCCGTTCCGCGATGTGGAGAACAATATATGGCTCCCCCGTCATGCGCACGAGGGAATTAATGAGCTTCAAGAAGAGGGGCCGTGGAACCCATGCGTCGACGTCAAGAAGGGCATGCGCCGGCAATCCGACCTGTTTAAGCAAATGACCCGGACGCACTCCTTGCTCCACAAGCGAAGAACCGACATTCACAAGCTCGCAGGCTCGATGAGCAAAGGGGAGTACCGTCATTGGGGGCAGAATCCTAAAAGGTCTGTCATCAAATGGCAAGCGCTTGCTGGGTATTCTCCCTTATAAATAAATCTTTATTTCAGCCCCTCTTTGGGAATGAGGAAAGATTACCCTCATCATGCAATTTTCTAAACTCCAAGATGGTGTCAATAAAAAAATGGAAATCCATATGTGTGGTATATAACCTCGATTTTTTGTGCGTTTTCACCTACAATGCCTGGTTTCTGATAACGATGAAATGGCCCAGGTGCTTTGGGACAGTGAATACTATCTCTAAAAAATCATCCTTCCTGATTGAGTACTTCACAAAAAATCCGCCTGAAATAGAAAATTGAAGATTCCCATCATTCACCCAATCACTGGAGGTCTGCCATGAAATCCCTCATGAGT
Organism: Nitrospiraceae bacterium; assembly: GCA_003523945.1. Lineage (GTDB taxonomy): Bacteria > Nitrospirota > Nitrospiria > Nitrospirales > UBA8639 > Nitrospira_E. The sequence goes on from DOFS01000149.1 coordinate 16,956, forward strand.
ATCGTCTTAGGTATAGGTGTCCTGGCTTTGACCGCCGGATGCTCCTCTACCAAGATCACCGAAACGCATCCGATGTACGGCAAGGAGAAACTTCCCAAACCGGAACGTATCTATGTGTATCCCTTTGCCGCCACACATGCCGATCTCCCCGCCTGGTCCTCGGCGGCCAAACACCATGACCCACCAGGCGCACCACCATCCCCGGAGCATCTCGAGGTCGGACGCAAACTGGGTGTGACCGTCGCGGAGGAATTGGTTTCCAAAATTCAGCAGATGGGGCTTTCGTCTTTGGTGGCTGACAAACAGACCGCCCCCCGGGTCAATGACCTCTTGATTGTGGGATATTTTGGATCGTTCGATGAAGGCAGCAGCCTCAAACGGATGACAATGGGTTTCGGAGCCGGTGCGGCTGAAGTTACCACGGCTGCGGAAGGCTACCAGTGGACAGCCAATGGCCCCCGACAACTCGGAGAGGGAAAACTTGATTCGGGCGGCAATAAAATGCCGGGTGTGGCTTTGCCAATTGTAGTCCTGGCAGCCACCGCCAATCCGATCGGATTAATTGTCGGCGGAGGTGCAAAAGTATATGGAGAGATGTCCGGAAAGGATACGGTCGAGGGCGCGGGGAAACGGACGGCGAAGGCCATCGCCGAACACCTTGAGGGAAAATTCAAGGAACAGGGGTGGATCCATTAAGCTATCGTCCAACCTGCCGGTAGGAAATTCAGAGCAGGTAGAAAGTCGCCCCGGTTAACGGGGCGGTAGAGCCGGTCTTCCAAATGGTGCGGAAGGATGGCGAATGAGACAACCGGGCAACCTGTTGCCGTTCAGATCATGAACGTGCGGCAGGTCAAGAAACCCGGCGGACTCTACGTTCACCACAATTTAAAATGAATAATTTTTTCAAGGAACCCCTCGTACATTTCCTGCTGGCAGGAGCTGTGGTATTTGCCGTGTACGGGTTGGTCAACGATAGAACCAACGCTGAATCGAAAGAAGAGCGGATGGTCCGCATCTCTGCTGGGCAGGTCGAATGGCTCAAACAGACCTGGGCTCGACAAAAGGGTCGCCCGCCGAACACGGAGGAACTCCAGGGGATGGTGGCCGGGTACCTCAAGGAGGAGTTGTTGGCACGCGAAGCTCGCGAATTAAAATTAGACGAGGACGATACCATTGTTCGTCGACGCCTGGCGCAAAAGATGGATTTCATGGTGCAGGATACGGCACAGCTTGCCGAGCCGGGCGAAGACGAGCTTCGCCAACTTCTTGAATCCCACTCCGTACGTTTTCAGACCCCGGCGCGGATCACCTTCACGCATGTCTTTTTCAACCGGGACGCACGAGGTGAGAAGACCAGGGCTGATGCACTTGTGGCCTTGGAGCAACTGCCCAAAACGCAGACTGGCAGCGAATCTGAGTTTGGTGATCGCTTTCTTTCACAGTACGATTTTCATGAAACAGAAGAGCAGGCAGTTGCCAGCGTGTTTGGTCCGGAGTTCGCACGCCGGATCTTCACGGTCCCACCCGGGAATTGGCAGGGACCGCTGGAATCAGGGTTTGGCCTGCACCTTGTTCTCGTGACAAAGAAAGAACCAGCACGACTGCCCGACTTCACAACGGTGCGAGACGATGTGGTGGCCCTTTGGCGTCAACAACAAGAGCGGGAAAGTCGAGAGCGGTATTTCTCAGGCCTGTTAGAGAAGTATGAGGTGGTGATGGACGAAAGCGTCAAATCCCTAATTGGTCCCATAGCTCTTTTGAAGGAGAAGGACCAGTGAGGGGCCTTTGGCTGGGATTAGCGTTATGGACCATGCTATTCGTGCCTCAGTCTTCCTTTGCACACGAGGTCCGACCGGCCTATTTGGAATTGCGGGAAAGCCACTCCAGTGAGTTTGCCGTCCTCTGGAAAACTCCTATGCGGGGTAACAGCCGCCTTTCGCTCCTGCCGGTGTTTTCGGGGCAAACGGAACATCTCACTCCCTTGACCACTCGTGAATCTGGCGGGGCGGCGGTGCAGACATGGCGGATGCGGATGGTCGAACCGATGCGAGGACAAACGGTGCGGATAGCCGGTTTGGAAGGCACCATGACCGACGCATTGGTACGTGTGGAATTTTCCGACGGCAGCATGTGGGTGAAACGGCTGACGCCGGATGAACCTTCGGCGCAGATACCGGTTAATCTGAGCGGATGGATGGTGGCCAGTGAATACCTGACGCTCGGGGTGGAGCACATCCTATTCGGCATTGATCATCTCCTCTTTGTGCTGGCGCTGTTGCTGATTTCATCCGGGACTTGGGCGTTGGTCAAAACGGTCACGGCCTTTACGCTTGCCCACAGCATCACGCTTGGTCTCGCCACACTCGGGTTCATCCAGGTGCCGTCAGCTCCGGTCGAGGTAGTCATCGCGCTTTCTATTGTGTTCGTAGCCGCCGAAATCATTCACGTACGTCGCGGACGGGAAGGTATTACGGCACGTGCCCCCTGGGTGGTCGCCCTGACCTTCGGTCTGTTACATGGATTGGGGTTTGCCGGGGCTTTGAGCGAGGTCGGCCTCCCACAGGGACAGATCCCGGTGGCCTTGCTGTTCTTTAACCTCGGCGTTGAAGCGGGTCAGGTGCTGTTCATCGCTGCCGTCTTAGGTGTCATAACAACCTTCCGGCATCTTCGTCCTCAATTTCCGCCTTGGACTGAATCTATTCCACCATACGCCATCGGCAGCGTGGCGATGTTCTGGGTCTTTCAACGCCTTTCGACTTTTTAAAACAGAGGAGAATTTTATTATGAAACCACGAGTCACTCGGCGAATAATCCTGACAGCGTTTATCGCTGTTAGCACCGCCATCCCCTTGACTGTTGCAGCAGATGGCACTTTGCCTGGTCTCCACCCTCCCGACGAACAGACAGTGGAGAAGGCCTTTGCTTCGAAACGTCCCTACTCTCCGTATGCCGGCCGGAATTTTCCGGCACGTCCCTTGTTCGGAGATACGCATCTGCATACGTCATTTTCCATGGATGCGGGCGCTTTCGGGGCTCGCCTGACGCCGCAGGATGCCTATCGCTTTGCCAGGGGGGAAGAGATCACGGCCTCCAGCGGACAACGCGTGAAGCTGGCCCGCCCACTGGACTTTCTCGTGGTGGCGGATCACTCGGATGGTTTCGGTTTCTTTCCGATGCTTTTGGATGGCAATCCCAAGATCATGGCAGATCCCCAGGGCCGGAGATGGAACGAGATGGTTCACTCCGGAAAAGGGCCGCAAGCGGCTGTGGAGATCATCGTCAACTTTGGCAAGGGAACCATATCCAAGGCCATTCTGCCTGTTCCCGGTACAACGGCTTACCGCGATGCATGGAAGGAAACCATCAAGGCGGCGGAGGAAGCCAACGATCCCGGCCGCTTCACCGCCTTTATCGGTTACGAATGGACCTCCAACACCGCAGGTAATAATTTGCATCGAAACATCATCTTCCGTGATGATGCCTCAAAAGCCAGCCAGATCGAACCCTTTACCACGCAACAACCACTCGGAAGCGATAATCCGAGAGATTTATGGAAGTGGATGGCCGCCTACGAGGACAAGACCGGCGGCCAGGTGCTGGCCATCGCGCATAACGGCAACCTGTCAAACGGCCGAATGTTTCCGTTGATCGAATCGTTTACCGGCAAACCGGTCGACGAGGAGTATGCCGTGAATCGGGAACGCTGGGAGCGACTCTATGAAGCCACTCAGATGAAGGGGGACGGAGAGGCCCACCCCTTTTTGTCACCGAACGATGAATTCGCCGATTACGAAACCTGGGATAAAGGGAATCTGGATCTCAGCGAGAAGAAGCAACAGGCCATGCTGGAATTTGAGTATGCACGAGCGGGCCTCAAGAACGGGCTGTTGCTGGAAGAGAAGCTCGGCACGAATCCTTATAAATTTGGAATGATCGGCTCAACCGATTCCCACACGGGACTCTCAACGGCCGATGAAGACAATTTCTTCGGAAAGACCTCGGCCCATGAACCTAACGCCGAGCGCATGAGTCATCCGTTTATCAAGGTGCCGAGTGGGGATGTGATTATGAGCTGGGAAATTACGGCATCAGGCTATGCCGCCGTGTGGGCAACCGACAATACGCGAGAGGCCATCTGGGATGCCATGGAACGGCGTGAAACCTACGCCACCACCGGCCCCAGAATGTTCGTGCGGTTTTTCGGTGGGTTCGACTTTGAGGAGAAGGACGCTCAGACCCGCAGCCCGGCCATTGTCGGCTACACCAAAGGTGTCCCCATGGGAGGGGATCTCACCGATGCACCGAACGGGAAGTCGCCCTCCTTCCTCGTCGCCGCGCTCAAGGATCCCATCGGGGCCAACCTCGATCGCATTCAAATTGTGAAAGGATGGCTAGGTAAGGACGGCACGGTTCAGGAAAAAGTCTACGATGTGGTCTGGTCCGGCAACCGTCAACCGAATGCCCAGGGGAAGTTGCCGGCTGTCGGCAATACCGTGAATGTGCAGGAGGCCACCTGGACCAACACCATCGGCACGGGTGAATTGATCACCCTATGGAAAGATCCGGACTTCGATCCCTCTCTTCGCGCATTTTACTACGCAAGGGTGCTGGAGATTCCCACGCCCCGTTGGACCGCCTACGATGTGAAATATTTCGGAGTAAAAGCCCCTAAAGAAACACCAATGACCACGCAGGACCGTGCCTACACCTCGCCCATTTGGTACACGCCGGGGAAATGAAGGTGCAACGGAACCGAATGTCATCAGAATGGCCTTTTGCACATATGCACATGGGACGGCTGCCGCAATTACCAGGTTTGCAACAGAAATGGAAGGAGCGCATTCAATGAAGGATTGCCGGTCGAAGGAAGGCTTATGGGCACTAGGGGTCCTGATTTTTCTTTTGGTCGCTTTTCCCGCGACGGCGGGCGCGGGAGGGTTGTTCCTGACGGAGATCGGAACAGCCGACGTCGGGTTGGCGGGCGCGGGATGGGCGGCCAGGGCCCAGGATCCGGCCACCTTGTTCAGAAATCCTGCCGGGATGAGTCTGTTGGAAGGCAATCAATTTTTAGCCGGGGCCCAACTGTTGTATGCCGACATGAAATTTTCAAGTCAGGGCTCGAGTGGATTTTTAGGCACGGGAAACGGAGGTAACCCCGTTGATGTGTTCCCCGGTGGAAGTGCCTTTTACACCCACAGCCTGGGACGAGACTTCAAGCTGGGAATCGGAGTCTTTTCGAATTTTGGCCTTGGTCTGAAATATACCGGGGAATGGATCGGGCGTTATTATGCCAAGGAATCTACTCTGGTCGGGGCCTCCATCATGCCGGCCGCTAGTTATCGCGTCAATGAATGGCTCTCAATCGGAGCGGCGCTGAATGTCATGGTCGCGCAGCTTAAATACGTAACCGCGATCAATCAAATCGGGAGTGATGGGAGCCTGAGGCTTCAGGACGTCACGGCGGGGGTCGGTGGAAACGTCGGAATCATGCTGGAACCCAAAAAAGGGACCCGTCTGGGTGTGACCTACTACTCTCAAGTCGACCTCGATTTCGGCTCGACCCCGAGTTTTGACAACCTGGGCGCGGGGACAAACGCCATCCTGACTGCGGCCGGATTAAAGGGAAATGAGATCGACCTGGGGATGACAGTGCCCCAACACGTGGTGGTCAGCGTGTTTCACCAGTTCACAGACCGGCTGGCCCTCATGGCGGACTTCGGGTGGGAGGATTGGTCAAGATTCGGTAAGGTGGATGTTTCGGTCGACGAGAGTGGGACAAGCCTGACCACCGACATTCCCTTTCAGGATACCTATCATGTGGGAGGAGGCGGACAGTTCCGATTGAACCCTCAGTGGCTGATCAACGCGGGCGTCGGTTATGACAGCGCGATGCTCAAGGATGGAGATCGAACCGTGGGTCTACCGGTTGGTTCCACGTACAAATTCGGAGTGGGCGCGGAATGGCGGCCCAAAGAGACTTACACGGTCGGTTTCAATTACGAATTTGCCTGGAGCGGAGATATGACCGTCAATCAACAGGCGGCGCTACCCGGTCCCATTGCCTCACGCGGAAACGTTGTCGGAACGTTCAAGGACGCTAATATTCACTTTTTCAACGTCAATGTGAAGTGGTAATCGGTGCGAGAAAGCCATCCGGAAATCGGCCGCGATGCAGAAGAGGCCGGGAACACCATCACGAGTTAACCGAAAACCCGAAAACAAAAATGAACGCTCTCCGGAATCAGTCAATACGTATTTCTTCGAGAAGGTTAGGATTCATGGCGGGACCGAAATCTCTGCTAATTCTGACCTTGCTCGTTTCCTCGGGAGGACCCGGCTGGGCTCTGGCTGCCGGCCAGTTTTCAGCTTCATCACCTCATGTGAAAGAGGGATTCCAACCTACCCTGCCCAATGCGGGCTCATCTCCATCCCCCGCGCCCGAGGCCATGGTCTGGATTCCGGGCGGTGAATTCTCTATGGGTGCCGCCGATCCGGTCGGGATGGATTTAAACGAAACCGGGATGCTCGCCACATTCGATTCCCGGCCGATTCACCGGGTCTACGTGGACGGATTCTGGATGGACAAGACTGAAGTCACCAATGCGCAATTTACCCGGTTCGTCAAGGCTACCGGTTATGTCACCGTGGCGGAACGCACACCGCGAGCGGAGGATTTCCCGGGTGCGCCTCCCGAAAACCTGGTGGCGGGTTCCGTGGTGTTTTCGCCCACGGATCATGCCGTGCCCCTTGATAACCACTTCCGATGGTGGAGTTACATCGAGGGCGCCAACTGGCGTCACCCCTTGGGACCGGACAGTGACCTCAAAGGCAGGGACAGCTATCCTGTGGTCCATATCGCCTACGAGGATGCGGTGGCCTATGCCAAGTGGGCCGGAAAGCGGCTCCCCACCGAAGCGGAATGGGAATTTGCCGCGCGCGGCGGCCTGAGCGGCAAAGTCTATCCATGGGGCGACGAGTTTCTACAGAAGGGCCGATGGATGACCAATAGCCATCAAGGCCAATTTCCACATCAAGATACCGGCGAGGATCACTATACAGGGATCGGACCGGTGGCCAAATTTCCACCGAATGGATACGGACTGCATGACGTGGCAGGGAACGTGTGGGAATGGACCAGCGACTGGTATCGCCCCGATTATTATGCACGACTTGCCTTAGCTGGTGGGGTCGCACGCAATCCCCAAGGGCCGGATTCTCCGTTTGACCCCAGCGAGCCAAGCGAAAAAAAACGTGTCCATCGTGGCGGGTCGTTTCTCTGCACGGAACAATACTGTTCCCGTTACATGGTCGGGACACGCGGCAAGGGCGAAATCAGCACGGGAACGAATCATCTTGGATTTCGCACCGTTCGTTCCTCCAAAAATACACGGTGACACAATCGATCGTGAATAAAGGCATGAAAAGGAGAAGTCGATGAAAACGGCAAGAGTACAGTGGAAGGGTTCTTTGGTTCTTATGGCTCTGGCGGGAGGATTATATGGGGGCGATATACGTGCGCAGGAAGTGCTCCCATTCCCTCCCCAAATCTCCGGCAGCACCGCCGGTCGCACTATGCAGGAATCGGTGTACAGCCCGAAGCCGGAGATGAGCCATCTGCCGGAGGGTGCACCGAATGTTCTCATTATCCTTATCGATGACGTGGGACCCGGTACACCCAATACATATGGTGGCGAAATCAATACGCCCACGCTGAGCCGTGTAGCAAAGGAAGGCATTTCCTATAACCGTTTCCATTCGACCGCCATGTGCTCGCCTACGCGCGCCGCGCTGCTCTCAGGACGAAATCACCACCGCGTCGGCGCCGGGCAAATCAGCGAGCTCTCCAACGATTGGGATGGCTACTCGGGCACGCAACCCAAAAGCAGCGCCTTCGCCGCCGAGGTCTTGAAGAATTACGGCTACGCCACCGGAGCTTGGGGCAAGTGGCACAACACACCCGCTCTCGATACCACCTCCAAGGGCCCGTTCGAATACTGGCCAGACGGTTACGGCTTTGAGTATTTCTATGGCTTCCTCGCAGGCGAGGCGTCCCAATATGAGCCTAACATGGTCCGCAACACCACCGTGGTGCATCCGAACGTCCCCCAGGACGGCAAGCCCTATCACTTGACCGAGGACATTGCTGATGACGCCATCCGCTGGCTGCGCGAACACAAGGCATTCCAACCGGACAAGCCTTTTTATATGTATTGGGCCACCGGTGCCTCTCATGGTCCGCATCACATCGCCAAGCAATGGGCCGACAAGTATAAAGGAAAGTTTGACGACGGCTGGGATAAGTATCGCGAGCGTGTCTTTGCCCGACAGAAGGCGATGGGTTGGATTCCACAGAACGCCAAGCTGACGCCTCGACCCGATTCGTTGCCCGCATGGGAGAGCATCCCCGAGTCTGAGAAACCGTTCCAGCGTCGGCTGATGGAGATTTTCGCCGGTTTCACGGAACATGCCGACTACAATGCCGGGCGTGTGATCGATGAAATCGACAGGCTCGGTTACGGAGAAAACACCCTGGTATTCTACATCTGGGGCGACAACGGCTCCTCGGCGGAAGGCCAGAACGGCACCATCAGCGAACTGCTGGCCCAGAACGGCATTCCTACAACTATCGATCAGCATATCCAGGCATTAAACGAACTCGGAGGCCTCGATGTGCTCGGCTCCTCGAAGACCGACAACATGTATCACGCTGGCTGGGCCTGGGCGGGCAGCACGCCGTACCAGTCCACCAAGCTCGTGGCGGCGCACTTCGGCGGCACGCGCCAGCCCATGGCCGTCTCGTGGCCGAAGAAAATCAGGCACGACAATGTGCCGCGTTCGCAATTCCTGCATGTGATCGATGTCACTCCGACTATCTATGACGTCGTCGGCATCACGCCGCCACGCGTGGTCAGCGGGATCCCACAAGACCCGATTGATGGAACCAGTTTTGCGGCCACGTTCGCCGACGCAAAGGCCACGGAAGTGCGGAACACGCAGTATTTCGAGATCCTGGGTAGCCGCGGCATTTATCACGACGGATGGTTTGCCGGTGTGTTTGGCCCCCGCACACCCTGGGTCCCAGGGATACCCAAGGGCTTATTAGATGCAAAGGGCCGACTCGCTTGGACCCCGGACCACGATACGTGGGAACTGTACAACCTGAATGAAGACTGGTCGCAGGCAGACGATCTCGCGGCGAAAAATCCCGAAAAACTCGCTCAAATGAAAGACCTATTCACCATTGAGTTCGCCAAAAACCAGGGCTTTCCGGTCGGCGGCGGTCTCTGGGTGCTTTTCCATCCAGAAGATAAACTGTCCACCCCTTATCGCGAATGGACCTTTCCAGGTGAAATCACTCGCATGCCCGAGTTCATTGCCCCTGCGCTGGGCAACAAGGAAAACCTGGTCACGCTTGATGCCGATATCCAACCTAACGCAAACGGTGTGCTCTACGCACTTGGCGGGTTCTCCGGCGGCCTCGCACTTTATGTCAAGAACGGTATGCTCTCTTATGAATACAACCTGTTCGAGATCCAGCGCACAACGATCGCCGCGAAGGACAAGCTACCAGCCGGGAAGGTAAAGATCGAAGTCGAGACCAGGTATGCGGTGAAAAAGGCCGGAGGTCCGCTGGATGTCATCCTGAAAGTGAACGGCAAAGAAGTCGCAAAAGGCCAAGTGCCGGTCAGCGCGCCGTTGCTATTTACCGCCAACGACTGCCTCGATATCGGCACCGATCTCGGTTCGCCGGTCTCGCCGGCCTATTTCGATCAGGCCCCGTTCAAGTTCAACGGAAAGGTTGAGCAGATGCATGTGCGCTACACCAAGTAGTTGACTCGCGCAGGGGAGCAATGAAGAATGCCCCATTCATGAGTGGATAACTCCCGTGGAACCTGACCATGGCACGGACCGGACAATCCTGGGTGCAGATTGAGGTGCTATTGCCAAAGTCAATTGTTCAGTAGAGCAACCTTGGCATTTGGTTGGCTCCGAACCTGGTTCAATGGACAACGGATGAAGTGATGAATTGTGCGAGTCTATGTACACTCACTGTGTTGTCCACCTTTGCCATAACTCTCAATGCAGCCGCCGCGAACCAGGAACTTTCGGTCGCCAGACCTATCATGGCCATCCCTGAATAAACCCATGCCTATGCCAGAAAGGTTTCACTGAAAACCCGCAAATGGGAAAAGGTCTATTCTGGGGTCAAACCAGTTCACTGGAACGGTTACTGGCCCTGACAGATGGAATCTATGCCATTGTGCTGACTCTCCTGGTATTGGACCTCAAAATTCCTGAGGCTCCGGAGATCAGCAATGCGGAGCTGATGGCAGACCTGATTCATCAGGTTCCGAATTTCATTGCCTATCTCATCAGTTTTTTGGTGATTGTCATTTTCTGGATGAGGAATCATTGGATTCTGAAGCCACTGATGAAAGCGAATGAGACGGTCTTTTGGCTGAATCTTTTTCATCTATTTTTTCTGTCTCTTATTCCATACACCAGCTCACTCGTCGGACATTATGAACAGGACTCCCTGGCGGTGATGATCTTTTCAGGATCCCTCGGCTTGTGCGGTCTGTCACTGCTTCTCACGCATCGTTACATAGCCACAAAAACAGAATGGTGCAGGGAAACCCCCATCAAGGCATGGACGGCACCCAATTGGATGTTGGATTATCCCGCCCCCGTTATTGCACTGGGGTCAATCTGTCTGGCCTTCATCACCATTCCCGCAGCCCTGGCCATTTGGGTGTTGGCTCCCATGTGGGCGGTACTCCTGGTGGGGTTCCGTCGCTAACAGTAGATTTCACAAGGGTAAGGTAAAGCACGCCAATGGTTTTTTTATAGTATATGTCTATACTTTATCTCTCACCCTTCAATGGAACGGTCATGAAAGAAAGGAGCCGCCGACATGAAGACGTTTCTGACCACCCTGACGCTGGCCGTCGCACTTGCCTTGAACGGAGGAGCTATAGCGCTGGCCGCTGACAAAAAACCAAACATTCTGGTTATTTGGGGCGATGACATCGGCGGGTTCAACATCAGCGCCTATAACATGGGCATGATGGGTTACAAGACCCCGAACATCGACCGGATCGCGAAGGAAGGCGCCCTGTTCACCGACTGGTATGGTCAGCAGAGCTGCACCGCCGGACGCGCAGCTTTCATTACCGGGCAGTCGCCCATGCGCACCGGCCTCACGAAAGTCGGCCTGCCTGGAGCCCCCGAGGGGATGAAGAAGGAAGATCCGACGATTGCCACCTTGCTCAAGGCGCAGGGCTACATGACCGGCCAATTCGGTAAAAATCATCTCGGCGACCGCGATGAGATGCTTCCGACGAACCACGGCTTCGATGAGTTCTTCGGCAACCTGTATCATCTCAATGCCGAGGAGGAGCCGGAACATCCCGACTATCCGAAAAATCCGGAGTTCAAGAAGCGGTTCGGTCCGCGCGGGGTCATTCACAGTTTCGCCGATGGCCGCATCACGGACACCGGTCCGCTAACGAAGAAGCGCATGGAGACCATTGACGAAGAGGTGAACGTTAAGGCCCTGGATTTCATGGAGCGCGCCAAAAAGGCGGACAAGCCGTTCTTTCTCTGGTGGAACTCCACCCGCATGCACATCTTCACGCACCTGAAGGAGGAGTCCATCGGAAAGACCGGCCTGGGAATCTATGCTGATGGCATGGTCGAACATGACGGTCATGTCGGTCAGGTGCTCGCCAAGCTCAAAGAACTAGACCTTGAAGAGAACACCATTGTCATGTATTCCACAGACAACGGCTCGGAGTCCTTTTCATGGCCGGACGGTGGCACGACGATGTTCCGCGGGGAGAAAAACACGCAATGGGAAGGCGGCTACCGTGTGCCGACCGCGATCAAGTGGCCTGGTGTCATTACACCCGGCACCGTCATCAACGACATCGGTGCGCACGAGGATATGCTCCCGACCCTGCTGGCTGCTGCAGGCGACACCACGGTCAAGGAAGACCTGCTGAAGGGCAGGAAAATCGGCGATATGACCTACAGGGTGCACATCGACGGTTACAACATTCTGCCCGCCCTCAAGGGGGAGGCTCAGTGGCCACGCAAGGAGTTCATTTATTGGACCGACGACGGCAACGTTGCGGCGCTGCGCTACGGAAACTGGAAGGCCACCTTCCTCCGACAGGACGCCCACGGCTTGCACGTCTGGCAGGAACCGTTCGTGAAGCTGCGAGCCCCGTTGCTGACCAATCTGCGCATGGATCCGTTCGAACTCGTCCATGAAATCGGCATGGACTATGAACGTTGGTTTGCCGAGCACATGTTCATGATGGCGCCAGCAGCCGGATATGTGGGGAAGTGGTTGCAAAGCTTCCGCGAATTCCCACCGCGTCAGAAGCCCGGTAGTTTCAATCTCGACAACGTGATGGAGGCCGTGACGGGTGGCTCCAAACAGTGATAGGCGGATGTCTGAGATAATCCCCGACAATATGTTTGGCTGGATTTTCCGTTGGACGGATGCGGCCCAATGCATGAGCCACCTCCTGAGTGATCCCAGCCAAGTTGCTGTATAACATGGCCGATGATTTGTGGTTCCTGTATGCGGGTTTGGAGTTGGGATGAACCAAGATTGAGCTCTGTTCTGCCATTTTGGTTTATGGATTACCGTTGAAATGGTGCCTGGTGTCCTTCGATCAAGTGCCCGAATTAACGTCAAGTCATTCAGCTCAGTCATTTACCAGGCTGCTCCCTCTAAAATCGTAGCTTTGAGCGGTCTAAAAATACCCGGATGAAAGGAGTTGCAATGTGTCGGAAGAATCAAGTTCACATATCGTTCCGAGTCCAGGTGCACGGTGCTCTCTTAATATGTGCGTTGATGATGATGGTCGGTCAGGTTAGCGCTGAAGGCGCTGCGGCGTCAGCGCACGTTGACCCGCCGACTACCTCACATCAGGCCCATTGGGATTATATGGGGATCGATGGCCCGGATCATTGGGGTATGCTGGAGGCAGGTTACATGGTGTGCGAAAAGGGACGGGAGCAATCCCCGATCGATGTCAAAACTTCTCAGGACCTTGAGTCCCAATCCTCCTTGGTATTCCACTATCAGTCATCGCCCGTCCATATTGTGAACAACGGTCATACCGTTCAGGTGAACTATAAGGCCGGCAGTGTCGTTCAGTTCAATGGGCAGGAGTATGAGTTGCGCCAGTTTCATTTTCATGACCCAAGCGAACATCACATTGATGGGAAATCCTTCCCCGGGGAAATGCATTTGGTCCACCAAAGCCGGTCTGGCCACCTGCTGGTCATCGGTGTCTTGATTCAAATTGGTGAACAACATCCCCTATTAGATCAGGCCGGGAAATGGGTTGAGCAGAAACTGGGACATCGAATTCCAATCGAAGGAGAGGACATCCGGTCTGGGTTGGTGTTAAACGTGAAAGACCTCCTGCCCAACGATACGAATCATTTCTATTCCTATCACGGATCGCTGACCACCCCACCGTGTTCTGAAGGAGTCCAGTGGATCATTCTGAAAGAGCACATTGAAGTCTCTGAGCAGCAAATTCAGCGATTCGTACGCACAATCGGTTCCAATGCCCGCCCGATTCAACTCCCTTCCGGACGCCTGATTGAGGCACGGTGAAAGAGTTTCGGATTTCAGCTCACCGGCATCGCCCGATCCGGTCCTGAAAAAAAGGAGTTCCTGGAATGTCATATGCCCGTGTGGGATCAACCAAACCCCCATGCCGCAAGAGTCAATTCATTTGTGTGGTGGCTGTGGTCTTGGGAATCGGCATCGGTGAGGTTGGATGGTTTCCTCTGACAGAACTGGCACGGGCGGAGGTGCCTGTTCTACCTCCTGTCCAGCGTGGACAGACGCCGTCACAGGAACCGAAGGATATCTCAGCCCGACTGGAGCAGGTGGAAGGTGAATTAGAGAAGCTGAAGACGGAACAACAGAGGGAACGGCTGGCTCGAGAGAAGTATGTAGCGGAACAACTGGCCAAGGAGAAAAAGTGGGAAACGAAATTTGATCTGCTTCGCCGGGATCCCAGGGCGCGGCTTGAGGGAACAGGCACTCAACACGGCTGGATCCATTTGAAGGACTTTGAGTCCGATGTCCGGTTCGGCGGGTTCTTTCAAATGAACCTGATACATAACTTCCAGGATACGACCAATAAACTTGGTAAATTCCAAACGGGGAAATTCCCGGTTCCCACTGAAAAAACCACTAGTACAGAATTTGACGTTCGCACCACCCGTTTGGTGCTTGAAACACGAACACCCACGCGTGTGGGGGATTACAGCACCTTTGTCTCTATTGATTTTTTCGCCAATAATAGCCCGGGCACCGTCGAGCCGCGTCTTCGTCAAGGCTATTTGACGGGAGTGGGAGTGTTCACGGGGACCGCATTCCTTGTCGGGCAGGCGTTCTCCACTTTCCGGGATACACAGGCTTTTCCCGAAATGTTTGACCTTGAAGGTCCCAACGGGTGGAGTCGACTCTTCAATGGGATGTTTCGCTCCTCCATTCACCTCGATCAGGCCAACCACTGGATTGCGACCGTAGCGATTGAGGATCCTGATACTGATGTATCCAACGGGAATGCTCAGACGGAACTGCCAGATTTGGTGACACGCATGGACTACAATGGGGGCCTTGTCCATGTGATGGCGGCATTCGTCGGCCGCCAGCTCAAAGCCACCGACACCACCGGATCCGGCACAGACAGGACTTTTGCCTATGGATTCAATGTATCCGGCAAGGTGGGCATTCCCAATTCCCGGGACAGTTTCAAGTTTCAAGGGTATTACGGTTCAGGAATCGGGCGGTACATTAATGATCTGGATGCCGTTGGAGGCCAGGATGCTGTCTATGACGATACGAAGAGACAACTCACACGATTGGAATCGTACGGTGGGTTCGGCGGCTATCAGCATTGGTGGACGGACCGATTACGGTCCACCCTGGTTGGTGGCTATGTTAAGGTGAACAACCTCGCGATCCAGGCCGGCAATGCCTTCAGTGACAGTATCTATGCTCTCGGAAATCTGATCTACAGTCCATTCAAACATTATGATATTGGTCTTGAGTATTCCTGGGGTCAGCGCAGGAACAAGGATGATCAATCAGGCCATGCCAATCGTCTGATGCTCGCCTTCAAGTGGCATTATTAGTCACGATGACTTTTACCATGCCGGAATCGACATGCCTACCAAAACTCACAGGTCGATTGGTTGTGGCCTCGCTATTCTCCCCAAGGGCCATGGCCACGATTGTACCCGGAACGGGTCTATTCGATTTATAACTATTTGCGAGGCCCAGGGGATCCTTCAGGCTGGTCTCCTCTCCCTGGCTTGCCTTCTGGGGTGGATGGGGTCTGGCTGTGCGGGCTCTTCTGTTCCTTCCACGATCGTCTGCGGGACCTGTGAAGAACCCGGACGTTTTGTTCGATTACAAGCACCTCACGGCCGATCATCTTTTGTCGGGCATGAAGAATTTTCCCATCCTTTCTACCTGAGTCCTCAAGACTGGAAGCCGGTTCTCGCAAGTATCCGTGTTCGACCGTTGATAGGTTTCCTGAGGAAAGGAGACGGTGAACAAGCATTCACACCGGAAGTGGTTGACTATCTCAGTATGACTCTGGGCAGGGCGTTTGCCCTAGCGTCTTCAAGGGAGTGGGTTGTCTTTGGATTGATAAACTCAGATCCAGCCTCCGTGCCGAAAATGACCACAGGAGCATGGTATGTCGAGGGAACAACTCTGCATCTGCTCATGCCCAATTTTCGCGCGCCGGTTCCGTTCGATAATCTGCGAGAGGTTCTCGATCGAAATCCGTTATTTGAAGTGCTTGAGGCCACGCGTTTTGAATTTCTTCCCATGGAATATTCGGTTGCCGTTGCCGGGAAAACATCACCCTTTCCTTTTTGGCAGGAGGAGATTCCACATGTGGCCATTGAGTATCAATCTTTATTAGCTAGGGGACCAGGGGCTCAAGAAAGGAAAGGGTTAAAAGAGACAGAGGTGAGAGGAGCGCGGGAAGTCAAAAGTGAGGGAAGTGGCACTCCAATGTCGGCCATTGGGGATCGCCTGGTCGAACTGAAACGACTGAAGGAGCAACACCTGATTACGGAAGAAGACTATCAACAGAAAAAGAAGGCATTGTTGGATCAGTTTTGAGCGCGCCCTTCATCATTTGGATCTGCCCTCCCCTCAAGCCAGGCCGGCTCTCGTGCCGAGGTAGACCGGGTTGATCTGATGAGTTCCTAACCATATTTAAAGGGCAATGTGGGTTCTGCATTCCCGAATGTTCCGTTCTCTAATCAGAACAATTCCCTTCATGAAGCCGACATAGTTGATGCCCACCCACGACCCGGGTGTGAAATTTCCTGAATTTCATCTCACGATCGATGATTGATCATTTTCCCAACTCCCGGAATCCCGATGGGGCAGTTCCAAGGATGAAAGATTTACCGGTCACTATCAAAAAATACATGGACTGCAGGAAAGGTCGCACTGGCCTTGGTTTCCGGTTCAGCCACATCGTCGGAATCGGGAAAATTATGGGTCTTACCACAGGATGGCTTCTTTTGGTTCCCGTTCTTGTGCTGGGAGAGGGACCCACTCAGATGCCGACCCCTTCAACGGAGGATCCTTATCTGCAAGAGCGATTGGATCGGGCCATAGAAAAGGCAAAGGCCGTTCCTCGAAATGTCTGGGGACGGATTCGGGAAGCCCGCCAATGGATGTGGGAGGAATATCCTGATCAAGTGCTCATTAATGAGGACACGGAAATTCATTGGCCGCGTTTCCTGGCGGCCGCCCTTGATATCCCTCCGTGGTTGGATCTCGGCATGACGGCCCGTCTTCGTCGGGAGGGGTTTGATTATCCGTTCAAAGCTGACCAAAAAGGCAGTGCGTGGCAATGGGCACATCGCTCTCGCTTTCGGGCCAGCACTCGATGGAAGGCCTTTCGGACACTGGTGGAACTTCAGGGATCCACGTCGGGTCAGGATGCCGCCTCTGACGTCGTGGGTATTTCAACTTTCAATGCCGGCAATGTGCAGCAGCTTTTTGTGGCTGTCACACTCCCTAATGTCTTGCAGACCGGACTTCGCACCGATCTCCATGTAGGGCGTATCAACTTGGATGTCGGCTCCCGCCGCCTCGTTGCCCGCAGCAGGTTTGGAAATACCAGCCAAGCGTTCGACGGCATCCACTGGAATCTCGCCAACGAAGGTCTGTGGCATTTCCGTGCCTTTTTCTCCGAAATCGTTTTACCCACGAATACTACGGATCGTCTGGGCTTGTTTACCAATAGCAGACATTTGTTCTGGGGATTCTCTTATGAAACTCACCAGATACCCTGGTCCAGGATTCAGCTGTACTACTTCGGTACGGATGAGGATGCTGAGAATGAACGAGTGAGTCGAGCCCATTCTACTTTCGGACTCCGGCTCTATCAGCCACCGGAAATGGAAGCATTCGATTATGATGGTGAATCGGCCTGGCAGATTGGTACGTTTGATGGCCACAATCATTTTGCCTATTTTCAACACATCTCTTTCGGCTATACGTTCAGGCTTCCCTGGGCTCCCCGCATTATGGCCATGTATGATTATGCCAGTGGGACCGATAGTGCGACTGGGAATTATAGCCAAACCTTTGATGGTCTGTTTGGCGCGCGACGTGGAGAATTCACGCCAACCGGGTTGTTCGGACCCTTCTTTCGTTCAAATATCAGCTCTCCCGGTATTCGAGTGATTCTCAACCCACGTCCTGAGCTGAAATTGAACCTGAAATTTCGTGCCTGGTATTTGGCTCAATCCCGGGACGTCTGGACGAATTCAGGGTTGCAGGACCCTACCGGAGCCTCCGGAAACGTGTTGGGGCAGGATGTCGAAGTGCGGGTTCAATGGGATCCCTACCCTAATCTCAGTGTGGATGCCGGCTATGACCACTTCTTTAAAGGCTCGTACATTTCAAAACAGACCAATGTTCCAGGAAACCCACCCGCCAATGACACGGATACGTTCTATATGCAGACGGAAGTCAGGTTTTGATTCCGTGCCACGAAGATTCTGCTACTATAGGCTTTACAAAACATTAGGTTACGTTTTGTAAAAGCCCAATGATCATTCATCCCCGGACTAGAAATTCCTTTTTTTTCGTCTCGCTCGAATAGGGTTCATGGTCGTTCTCTTGGTCTCCGGGATGGGCAAAGAGGAGACTTGTGGAACGTCTTCTATCGCCGAACTTGCGGATATTACAGGCGGAGGTATCCCATTTTTGACCTACGATTCCGGAGGAAGCTTCTCGAGGGGAAGCGAATTATTTTCTGGGAGAAGTCTTTCCTCTCGGAGAAGGGTCCGCTATTTGGTTTGAGTTACAAATCAAACCGGCGATCCCCTTGAAGCCGACTCCCTGAACGTCGTCGTGCACCGAATTCAAGAAATGGCACGGCTCCGTGATATGACGACCCGCCTTGGGATAAAAGGGGCCGATGGGTATACGGAAGATGGGAAACCATATTTTCGGGTTCCTGTTGCTGGCCAGGCAGAACTACCCCCATACGGTGAAAGCGGATGGTTTCCCATCGAAATCAAAAATCCAGACCTTCTCGGCTTATATCCGTCGGTCTTACGGGTACGAGGAATCCGAAAGACCACCTCTCAGACATTCCAGGAGACTCTTCAGCAGTTAATCCGGAAAGGAATCGTAACTCCCGAAGAGGCAAAAAAAGCGATGGAGCCATCTCCAAAAATACAATAGTTTTTTCAATTTGAGACTATGGTGATATGTCACAAGACACGGAAAGGGATGGGAATGATGGCCAAATTTCTTCAGCCCATGAGAATCAGTATATTTAGTGTGGGTTTCCCCTTAACGTTCGGGGTGGGAATAGTTTAAGCTTCTAATGGGGAAGACCCGAATGAACCCGAACCTGGATGCGGACATCCTCTGACTCTCGAAGGGATTACGTCTGCCGATGTCCTGATTCGTGTTCAGTTGGTTCCTGATACCGTCGAATTGCTCCGGTTTGAAATGGGGAAACCGAAGGGAAGCCAGTGTAATCCCATCGCCACCAATGCCCATCCCCACGAAGCCTATTTTCAGGCGCTTACCCTCTTTCTTAAGGCTGACCGTCTCGCGCTTGAACTCACCGGGAGCACGGGAATTCCACCCGAGCCCATTTCGCTTCCCGCAATTGCGCCCCTTCATATCTGGAAAATGGTAAATGCCGCTTACAATCGGATTGTCACTATCAAAGAGGAATTAAATCTGAACGAAATCGTTTCCGAACACCCGAAAGGTTCCTCGACAAGTCTGATGGAAACCGGACGCATGATTGTGGAAACCAATCGACAACTTACCCTGCTACTGGAGCGCCACTTCTCGCCCAGCCATGTGTCGCAACAAGAGCTTCTGACTAGTCAGTATGCCCAACAAATGCTAGCCCGGTTTCCCCCAGCACACCTGGCTTGGGAGACTCCCTCGCTGGAAAGGGGCAGGCATCCTGCGGATGTGTTTTTCCGGTTGGTTGAGTGC
The DNA here is from genome assembly GCA_003523945.1 of Nitrospiraceae bacterium. Lineage (GTDB taxonomy): Bacteria > Nitrospirota > Nitrospiria > Nitrospirales > UBA8639 > Nitrospira_E. The sequence goes on from DOFS01000149.1 coordinate 36,505, forward strand.
TATGCCATTCTGGAAAAGATTGGCAACAATCCGGCAATCCGGTGCTCCATCTAGATTTGCCTGCCGCGGGAAATGTCGGTGATTCACGGCAATTGGAGCCAAGCGACGTCTATGATGGCGACACTCCTGGTCTCAGATCTCGCCTATTGACACGCGCAACTGAAAAGCGACGACTTTCCAAAACCCATTCCCAATCCAGTCCGGACGTTCCCTTCCCGGGTCTACCAGCAAGTGACCGTGCTTCTTCAACAGTTGAAAGATCTGGAGCAACTGGTAGCAAACAATCCGGAATGGATCTCCCGATATGGACGTTCTCCTTAGGATATATCGTCCATTCCCCTTCAAAATTCTTTGTGCGGATTCCTTGATCCGGGTATAAAGGGAAGAGGGAGGGCGTCAGAGGTTTGGACTGTCGCCCAAGCAACTGTGGTTCGGCTGCCGGGTCAAGCTCGGCAAGTCTCATCCATGCCAATCATGCCAGTGAGGAAATTGCTGTGCTCAAACAGGTCGGAAAATCTTTGGAAAGACAATATTTACTGAGGTGCATTCACCTTGTTCCGGTTCACAGCAAAATTTTCGCACGGTCAAGGCTCTGGAGACCCCTCTGAAGACCCGCCAATATTGGTCACCGTTTTTTTAATCTTTCCCCACAACCCGCCCGAGATGTCTTCAAGGGCCTGAGCCGTATGTTGCCGGCTTATCATGGCTTCCTCGCAGGGATTGTGCTTCATCGTTCCGACGGTCGTACCTGCGATCTGGGGAATCGCAATAGCCCATCCCAGAGGATTAGCCAAGCCCAGCAGCCCCCATGCCCCACTTTCGGCAATGCGGAATTTATCCCTGGACACCTCCGGATTTAAAAGCGGCCCTGTGATGCGAACCATATGTGCCAGGCTAAATAAACTGGGGTCTTTGGGCCGTGGAGTTAAAATCATATCCATGACTTCATCGGCCAGATTCAATTTTCCAACCCCGGCGACCGTGAGTCGACTGGTGTCAATCAAGATAGTATCTGACTTCATTTCCCCTTCATCGATGTCAAAATAACCCACCATGCAGTTCAACTTGGTCACGGGCACAGTTTTCCATGCCGTCGAAAATGCGGTGGTCAGGAAATCCGCTGCCCACAGGTCAATATATTTTGTGGCCAACTCCAGTGGGCCATCGACCAGAGTTAATTCGCCATTGGCTCTTCCCAACACCTCATTCAAGGTTTCCCCTCGCCCATTCAGTTTTAACGCAATCGATTGAGATTGTCCCTTCATGAATTCAGTGCCCCCGAACGTCCTGGTCACATGCCCATAATCCAAACCATGAACGTTCAGGCTGACATCCAGGGTCGGAACATATTCTCTGACGTCGAGGACGACTTTCCCCTCAAAGGCCCCACCCCAGAGATTCCCCGTCACCGGGTGCATGGCGAGCAAGCCATCATCAAGGGTCACCCGAAATGAAAATCGGCCCAGGTCTTCCTCTCCCTTTCGAACATGTCTGACTGCCCCATCCAGCAGGAGATCAAACGATCGCAGCGCCTCAACGGGAAAGGTCAAATCCGGTATGGCCTTGGGTGGAGACACAACCCGTTTTTTCCGGCCGGGTAACGAATCAGTCAGCGTGTTCATCGCCTTGGAACCAAGGTCTTTCACCGAGTCCGCCATGGCGCCGACCATCGATTGCTTTTTCTGTGCTGAAGTTGAAACAGGAACCTCAGGCGGGTTCACGGTACCCATGACCATATTCTCGACCGTGAGGTTCCCCGTGATCCGGGGGCGGACGCCTTTCGTGATGAACGTCAAATCTCCCCCCCATTCATGTTCTCCCAACAGCCCTTCAATGTTCGTCACATGGAATCCGACGGGGGTTCGTGTCAGGAGCGCCTTGACCTCTAAGGGACCAGCATCAGGAAGGCTGCCTGTCGACAGAAATTGCCAATCCCCCACGTTCTCTCCCTTGGCAAAAACCCTGAAAATGAATTCTTCGGCAGGGCGTAGACGATGCAGATGGCCCCTCGCCTCTGCCATCGCATGGGGAACCTCAAGAGCCACATTCAACGGCCATAAGTCTTGGTCTTCCAGAAGCAGGCCTGGATGAGCCGTGATCGCACGAAGATCAAACGGAGTCTGGTCAAAGACGCCCTCGGCGTGAAAACGCAGGGGTCCCCCGTCCACACTGGCCACCTTCAACGTGGAATTCAGTTGCACCGGTGCCGAATGATCCGCCCCTCGATGAAACCGTACCTGTAGATTTTCGCCTTGTATTATCACGGTCGATCGCTTCAGCAGGGTGAACAGCGTGGATCCCGAACCGGAAAATCCGATATCCAGATCCATGGCCCTCTCGGCCGGAGTCACGAATCGGACCGTCGGAAAGAAACGTTCGTACCGGATATGGTCAAATGCCACATGCCCGGAAAGAGCGGGAATTTTTCTAGCGGCATCCAGGACAAACTCACCATGGAAGTTTCCGTATGCAGATTGTTGATTCAGGACTGTTCCTTTCTCAGATTTCACTTTAAGCCGGCCAGACTGAAGCGCCGCGGTCATCACCAGACCCGCCACCTCCACCTGTCCGCTTTGTACCCGGTCAATCACCATATGCATGTCAACATCTATCGCTCGCAGCGCTGCAGATGGAATGGCGATATCGCCAGGACTGGAAAGTTCATCAACATGAACCTTTCTTGACGTGAGGCTCCCCGTCAGATGAGGGGGCGTCTT
>DOFS01000481.1 GCA_003523945.1 Nitrospiraceae bacterium
CCGGAAATGAGGCAGATGACTTTTCCCCCGGTCCCCGTTGGCAGTCCCCCGGGACCCGCGTCGCGGTGACAGGAATAGTAGGCGTAGGGCGGGACTAATTCCACCAAGATCGACATGTCGGGGTGTGAAAGGTTGACTCGCTTGCCCGTATGGTTGGCGACGGCTGTCCCAATTTCCCGTTCCACTTCCATGGAGGTTTTGACGAAACGCTTATCTGCACGTTTGGCACTGACCCGGAATGTGGAATACGGATGCGTGGGCAGATGCTCGACAATCGCGTCTTTGAGAATTGTGAGATCGGTTTGGTCGTAGGCCAATCGCACCGCTCTGGTCAGGGAAAAATTGACGATACCAAACACCCGCTTGATCTGTTCCTGCAAGCGAGGCCATGCCGCCTCATCCTCAAAGCTTACCCGGATTCGTCCCTGGAGTGCTTCGACATGCACATGGGTGAAGGGTTTCAGGGCTCCTCGCAGATGGTGGACTAACCGGTATTCGAAATGTTTCCGGTTGCCTCCTTTGAGGGCGAGTTCATGATAATGCACTAAGACATGAAGCATTAGTGGAGTGATTCGAGATAGCGCTCGGCGTCGATGGCCGCCATGCACCCTGATCCGGCAGCTGTAATGGCCTGGCGATAGTGTGAATCCTGAACGTCACCTGATGCAAAAACGCCGGGGATGTTGGTGGTAGACCGATTGGGCTGAGTGCGAATGTAACCTTGCTCGTCCATGTCGATGTGCCCTGTAAACAGGCTGGTGTTCGGCGTATGGCCGATGGCCACAAAGACGCCCGATAAGGGAATTTCTTCAATTTGGTTGGTTTGTACGTTGCGGACTCGGATCCCGGTCACGACGTTGTCACCCAAAACCTCTTCAAGGGCACTGTTCCATTGAAATGCGATTTTTTCATTATTCATCGCCCGGTCCTGCATGATTTTTGATGCGCGTAATTTGTCGCGACGATGAACGAGGGTGACTTTTGAGGCAAATTTGGTCAGGAACGTCGCTTCTTCCACAGCGCTATCACCTCCACCGATGACCGCAATCTCTTTCCCACGGAAAAAGAAGCCGTCGCAGGTGGCACAGGTCGAAACGCCATGACCCATCAGGCGGCTTTCGGAGGGCAGGCCGAGTAAATTGGCCGAAGCACCGGTCGCAATAATCAGCGTTCGGGTTTCCAATGTGGCTTCGTCATCAACCGTGATCCGAAAAGGGCGCATCTGAAGATCGACTTTGGTGACATGCCCTTGGCGAAATTGCGTACCGAATCGTTCCGCTTGGGCGCGCATGTCTTGAATGAGTTGAGGCCCCATAATCCCCTTGGGGAATCCCGGAAAATTTTCCACATCGGTGGTGATGGTCAATTGTCCTCCAGGTTGCGAACCATCAATGAGTAAGGGGGAAAGATTGGCTCGAGCGGTATAGACGGCGGCCGTTAATCCAGCCGGGCCCGATCCCAGAATAATGACGTCATGCACCATGCGTGGACTCCTTACGGTTAAACATGTAGTTGAACGATCTATGGGGTATTGAGGCTGCGGCGGGCCGTTCGTGACCTCGCCTCATTGACATATGTCCTATACAATGACTGGACGGCGCGGCGCAACTGGGCACGTGGCCATGTCCCATCCAACACGGCATCGGCATAGTCGAGCTTCTGGCGGATGGGCAGTTGCTGTTTGATGCGCCGAAGGGCTTGGGCCTTAGTGAGGCCGTCCCGACGGCAGGCCCGGGCGAGTTGGGTGGCACGATCGGCGGTGACGACAACCACATGATCCATGCGTTTTTGGGCCTTGGCTTCAAGTAATAGGGCGGCATCATAGATGATGACGGCATCTGGAGTGTCGTGTTGAATGATCTTGACCTGTTTGGCCTGTTCTCTGGCTACGCGGGGATGAACAATCGTTTGCAAGACGTGTAATTTCTTAGGGGATTTGAATACGATCTCGGCGAGAGCTTGGCGATTGATGCTTTGGTCTCTGGCGAGGACCTGTGTTCCAAATTCTTTGACGATATCTCTCCACGCGGGTTTTCCAGGTCTGACAACGGCCCTGGCCAAGACGTCGGCGTCGATTACCCGGGCTCCAAGTTCTTGAAACATGTTGGCGACGGTTGTTTTCCCAGATGCCAATCCTCCAGTCAACCCGATGACGACCATATTAAACCATAGCATAGGGGTTGGGGAGCGACAATAAATTGGGAAAAACTTGGACATTAGCTTGACCCTGCGAAACTCCTTGGGGTATTGGATTCGAGGAACGTCCTGACCAAGGGGTGGGGTGATCGACCTCGAAGAATGACAAGAGAGAAAGGATTCACGTGATAGTTCAACAGATCCTGACCGCCGTTCGACCGATTCTCACTTGGTGTCTCCTGATTCTGTGGGTCCTGCCTGGACTGGCGCTTGCCAATCCTGAGGAGCCTTCCCCTTCTCAGGCCCTTGCCGCATCGGTATGGCAGGTTGCCTTGGATGGATCTGGGCATTTTACCTCAATTCAAGAAGCGATTGATCAGGCTGCTTCAGGTGACACCATATTGATCAAACGGGGGACCTATGCGGAGGATGTTACCGTGCATAGCAAGGAGGGGTTGTCGATCATCGGTGAGGGCATGGACCTGGTGGTTTTGACTGGGAAAAAACGTGTCGGGACCCTTCATATTGGCAAATGGCCGTATGGCGCAACGAATGTGACCATTCAAGATCTGTCCGTGATTCAACATGGAGGATTGGGAGTTGGGATTTTTAATGGTAGTGGCGTGCGATTAACACGGATTCGTGTCAATGGCATGGTATTTAGTCAACAAGTGCAGGGTGTTCATTTGGAAGATTGCGTGATTGGTGACAGTGAGACAACAGGTGTGGCGTTTGCGGACTCTACCGGCACTCTGTCGGGCAATCTGATTTACCACAATGATCATGGGGTGGCGATTGGTGGACACTCAGATGTGACGCTACAACGAAATATCATTATCCGGAGCCTCTATGAGGCGGTGTTGATGACTGACCAGTCCAAAGCCCGGTTGGTTCAAAACACCCTCGTGCAGAATGGAGGCGGAGCTGCCTTTCAGGATGATGCGCAAGCTGATGTGCAAGGAAATATTATAAGTCAGAGCGGAGTAGGATTTTTGTTTTTTCCGGGGAGTCACACCACGTTGGCCTACAATGCCTTGTCTGGGAACCAGGGGGATTATGTCATGACGGGGACTCCGCCCACTCCGGCTCCGGACCGCGCCGGGAAAACCGATGTGCAGTTTGCCCCTGGATTTGTTGATCCTGAAAAGGGTGACTTTCGTCTTCAGGCCGATTCCTCCATGATCCAGGTAGGCGCCTTTCCCTACTTAGGGGCGCTGCCTCCGGTTTCTGCCAACCCATAACTTTTGTGGTGTTGGTCCGTCGTTGTCGCATGAAT
>DOFS01000483.1:0-140 GCA_003523945.1 Nitrospiraceae bacterium
AGTCGATTCCATATTCTTCATAGGCATGAACAATAACCTCAGTATCACACCTCGTCTTAAAGGTGTGCCCCTTGGATATTAAGTGATCCCGCAGCTCAAGAAAGTTATAAATTTCTCCGTTGTAGACAACCGCAACCGTC
>DOFS01000483.1:260-5855 GCA_003523945.1 Nitrospiraceae bacterium
CATCCTCATTAAACATAGGCTGTACCCCGGCTTGTAAATCAATGATTTTCAGCCTTCGGTGTCCCAAGCCCACATGTTTATTCAAGAACAGCCCCGCAGAGTCCGGGCCCCGATGGACCATGGAATCCCTCATCTGCACGAGAAGACTTTGTTCGACAGGTTCCCCATTCCCAATTCTCACCACACCACAAATGGCACACATAGAAGTTGACTCCGGGGTTATGACAAGGCGCCCGAAAAAAACACTGCGGTAAATATTCGAAGAAAGAGCACAAACCCCACTTCCATAAGGACAATCCATACGACATCGTACCGAGTCAGCGTGGGATTAAATCCATTTAAGGAACAAAACGCCGCAGCAATGCCAAGCTGTACATAAAAAAGAATAAAATCTGTCGTCACAAACATGGATGTGGCAGCATACGAACAGATGCTGGCTAAAAGCGCCAGCGCTAATGAACGATCCTTTGGATCGGAGACTTGTTTTGATACATGCCACAAGCCCTTGATCGAAAGATATGACAAGGCGATGTAGACAAACAGCCCAGGAAATCCTGTTTCACCAAGATTTTCGACGTATGAGTTATGTGCAATTAAACCTAACCCTGTTTTCTCTCTCGCAGAATCTTTGAACCGCATTTTCCCCACTCCAAAAACCGGGTTTTCCTTAGCCATTTCCAACCCGGCCGCCCAGAGATCCACACGATGCGCCGCAGATTTACTCCCATCGCTATCATCAAGCCCACGTGTCGTGAGAAACCCGACCAACGGGGCAGCCAAAACCAGAACAATAGCTCCGAGGATCAACGCCGTGCGCGGCTTAAACCGTAATACAAGGGAAGCAAACAACGAAACGATTGAGGCAAGCAACCCTCCACGTGACTGCGTCAAGAGGAGGCCTTGAAAAATAAGTACGGCAAAAAGGAAGGAAAAAATCCGAACGAAAGGATTCCAGGGAGGAAACATAAATTGGATGAGAAATGGAAAGGCAATAACAAAAAGCAAGGCCAGGACATTCATGCCATCCCAAAGTCCAACCCATTTGGCACGTCCGCCGTGTCCATCATCCCAACCAAGAGGTTGCCCGGCCCACCCAACCCCATGAGCTACTTGATCAATACATTGGTAGGCAAGGAGGCCTGACAGGAAAATTTGAAACCAGATGAGCCTGCGGATTTGTTGGGTTGAGGTCAAGAAAATGAATAAGCACATAAAAATCAGGAATGATTTCGCATACTCAGTGAAGGCCTGTCTGGCATACCAAGTCCCCTCCCCTCCTTGCGCGAGGTTTGACAGGATGATCACAGCAAGCCATGCCATCAACACATACAGTAAAGGCAACTGGCGCAAACGCGACCATCCATCGAATTGCAGAATGGAACCAACCAGCAAAAAGGCAAAAATAATGTAATCGACCGGCCAATTCAGCATAAACGACACCCAGTCTTGGGGCCGTAGATAAAGGGTGATGAGGTAAATATAAAGAAGAAATGACAGCGGTGAGGGTATAGGTCCATTGCCGGAAGCCCGATTAATCCCAACGGAGTCTATAGGGTTTAGCACTGAAGTTTCTTCCTTGACCATAAAAATATGAATCAAATGCTTGGGGTTACTCTGAAATTGTACTTTCTGTTTTTATGTGGCTGGACCCGCCGTTTTTTTTGTTTGGGCATATCTCGAAAATTGGGTTAAAAAGTGAGAAGGCTCACTCACTATTCCACTTTCCGCCGCCTTCACAACCTGAAATAACTCATAGGCCGTCACATAATGAAGGCAGTATCTCTGTCCATCATTATATTCGGCCTCCAGATACGTCCACATGCGGTCCATGGAATCTCCAAGGAGCACCCCCATATTCTGCTCACAGGCACCATGCGTATGAAGCTTCACAAATATCCAATTGGGTTGTCCTTGCACATGGATATGAGTCTTGATCCAAAGGTCAACACGATCGTTGGATGGAGGGTTATCACCTGATAGCTCCCCGTTTTCAATCCTGGGAAGAAACCCAAGTTTTCTAGCTTTCCAATTCAATCCTAAGGGACCTTGAATAAGCAGCAGATCTCCGCTGGCTTTCCTACCGGCCTTTACAAAAACACCGGCATTGTGGGATTTGGGTTGCAAAGGGTCATCTGTGGCATAATATAGGGAATTAATGGTTTTAACCTGTGTCTCATCGGGAGCAGAAGGAAAGGTAAAGTCCGCATAACACCCTGTCTCACGAAGAATGGAAATCTCATTATTGACTCCACACCATCTTCCTGCAGCCCCACTGTTATCTAACGCCCAGTTCCCATGGATAAAACCGTATTCAATTACCCCGGTTTCAGGATTTTTGCGAAGGAGACGATGCCTCTCATAGAGAACCGTTTTGAATTCATGCAGTTGTTCTCTAAGATTTTCGGCAGTATCGTTGTCGTGATGTAAATGTATCTCAACATCTCCAAAACCCATTCCGCATAATTCTGCAAGCCGATCAAGATGCTCAGGGCGATATTCTTCTGCTGGGAAAAAGAAGGTATGTTGCGGACACCGTCCACTCCCATCCTGATGCTTGGACGCGATAGCCGGATAATGTTTCATCCATTTTTCCACCCTGGCACATTCTTGTTCGTACGATACCCCACCTACAGCGGGTTCATAATGATCCGCAACACAGAAAAAAATATGAATGGGTCCCTCAGCTATCTTTGGGCGAGCACGGAACCGCTGAACGACAAAGCTCGCAATCCATAGGTGCATCTGCTTTTTACGCAACACGATCACGACCAATCCCAGGACAATCACAAAACTCGCGAAAAGCCCGTATACGAGATACACCTAAATTTTCTCCAAGGTTATAGCCTTCCTACCGTTCAGCTTTACGCCACAGACTGGTTTGTCCGGCACTAAAGAAATGAAGAAAAAACCCATACAAAGCAGCCGCATTCCCCATACAGAAATACAACGGGACATAAAAAGGATTTAGACAACCTTGTCTTTTCATGAGAACCCAGCCCATAACCGCCGCAAGGTAAAAGGCAACTTGTCCTAGGAAAAGACTTTGGAACAAAACGGAAGGTATCACCGCACTGGTGAACAGCATGACCAAAAGGAAAAAGGGGATCAACCAGCGCAATAGCTTGTGAGAGATAAACTGAAAGGCGAAAAATGTCTTTGGCGGAAGAAACATTCTCCGAAATTCGGAAAGAATCTGATACCCGGCAGATGCATAACGAACCTTGAGAAAAAACTCGTCATGAAGAGTTTTTGAGGCATATTCGGCCGAAGTCGCCTCCCCTTCATAAATAACTCGAAAACCGCTTTCAACAATCTTGAGTGAAAGAAACATATCGTCATGAACGATGGTTGATGGCATAGGGGAAAACAACGCTCTTCGCATGGCAAAGATCTCCCCATCTGCACCGACAATCGATCCTAACCGACTTTCCCCGGATTTGAGCCAGCCTTCGTAATTCCAAAAGGCTGTTTCCCCTTGGCTGGTTTGCCTGTCGCTGTCTTTCAAAATGATCTTTCGGCCTGATACTCCACCCACAGAAGGATCATGGAAGTTTCGTACGATCTTTTGAAGCACAGTGGGTTCATATACGGTGTTGGCATCTGAAAAAAATACAATCTCTCCCGTAGCCAATGAAACAGCATGGTTCAAAGCAGCCGTCTTTCCCTGCCTAAGCGGTCTATGCAGGACGGTGACGCCTTCATTTTGATAAGACTGTGCAATCCTGACCGTCTGGTCAGTGGACCCATCGGCTACAACAATAATCTCTAACTGCTCTTTTGGGTATGCCAACGCTAATGTGTTGATCATTTTGCCACCAATGACCTTTTCTTCGTTATAGGCAGCAATAATGAGTGAAACGGATGGATAGAATGCTTTTTGGTTGATGGGCCTCGGCCTCAGACGTGCTACAAGCCAGACAAGAGACGGATAACCAAAATAGGTATACAGCACCCCCACAAAGGCCACACAAAATAGCAGTTTCATCGCAGTTCCTTTTGAATACAGGAGAGATTCTTCCCTCCGCCATTCCCTACAAGTAGGAAACGGGCATATTTCCCATCAAAACAGAAAATGAGAGAGAAATCTCAATCAAGGGTAAGTGTATGGTGTTTATGTCGGTTATTCTTCCGACAATCCTAAGCGGGTAGAAATAGTGGGGCGGGAGATTCCAGGCTCGTCAACTCAAATCCATAGATAAAGAGGCAAACCGTTCAACTCGTTTTCCATTCTCATGCCAGGTGTGCTTGCCGTAAACTTTTCGCCGGGCACATTTACCTAATTCAATACGAAGGGCCGGATCGCACAATAACAGTGAGAGGGCCTGCCGGAGAGAAGACGGATCTCCACGTTGAACAATCAATCCGTCCTTCCGATCTTCAATAATATCTCGAATGGGCAGAAGGTCAGGCGCAATCACAGCTTTTCCCATTCCCATAAACTCAAATAAAACAATTGGAGAACCAAAAACATTCGAATCTGGTAGGACACAGATATCCATAGCCGCGATGTAGGACAAAACCTGAGATCTGGGCACGGGGCCTGTGAGAACAACCACCTCTTCCAATTGGGCGTTCCGAACCTGTTCAGAAAGCAGAGTTGCTACCGGACCATTGCCGACCAGCATAAGCCGAACATTTGGGTATTCCTGGTGAACATCTTTGACCACATCAATAAGCAGATCCAACCGGTCCCATGTATCAAACCACCCGGCAAAGCCAACCACAATGTGACCATCAAATTTATAACGCTTACGAATATGTTCTCCGGTCTCCTTCGTTTCCAAAACTTGAGAATCCACAGCGTTGGGAATCACATGGACCGAACCTGTTTTCCCTCTCCGCTTTAATACTTCTTCCTTCAAAAAACTTGAGACCGTGAGAATCACATCAGCCTTTTTGAAAACCATTTTTTCAAACCACTTTGAGATAGGAACGAGTAGCTGGTTTCGTGCCCTCTGAACTCCCACAACCTCATTTACTTCCAGCAAAACAGTCCAGCCAAAATATTTGGCTAAATACACTCCCATAAACATGAAGAATGCATACCGTTCATAGTACACGTCTTGACTGCGCCGTTGTAGAATTGGTCCCAATCGAAACACCACATACATGTTATAACCAATTTCAAGCATTTCAAAGAAAAAATCCGGAACCCAGCAACTGACGATTTTCCAGATTCGATTTATACCACGCACTTGAGACTTATCTTTATCGACCGGAGAATCCCCAGCCATTTTGAGTGGATCCACGCCAGGCGGGGACACCACCATGGTCGTATGCCCCAGAGCGTCAAGAGCCCGAACCAAACTGGCAATATGGACGCCTTCTCCCCCTCGCCCAAGTGTTCGATGATGATAAAGAAATTTCATTGATGCAACCCCATCAAATCTTAAGCATTTCGGAAATATGAACCGGTTGTATGTTTTGTCCAACGATAACGTTCAGGATATCCGGAAGCGCCTTGACAGCATGAGGAGTGGTTCCATGATATAACAGAATATCCCCGGGCTGAAGAGGCTGACATTGTAACGCAGCAAGGATTTCTCCGGAGCTATTGGCTTGAAAATCCTTAAGATCAACATTCCACATGACACA
>DOFS01000562.1:0-1565 GCA_003523945.1 Nitrospiraceae bacterium
TGGCCTCGACAGTCCTGGCCAATAGGGGGATCGGGAGGGTTCGGCGGCGGAAGCGGTGGATTTGGTGGAGGCGGGGGCAGCTTTGGTGGCGGGGGCGCCTCGGGAAGCTGGTAATTCACGATGACTTTGTCAGACCAGGATCAGGAACGTATTCAACGGAGTATCAGAGAGGCTGAACGCCATACTCGTGGCGAAATCGTCCCAATGATCGTTGGGCGCTCAGCCCGATACCGCGAGACTCAATATCGGGCTGGAGCAGGCTGTGCCTTGTTCATGCTCAGTGCCCTGTTAACGATTGAATGGGAATGGATGCCCTGGGGATGGCATGGGACTAATGTTGGCTGGCTCCTGTTGACGGTGATTGCCGCCTATGGACTGGGATATGGGTTGGGAACATTCGACCCGGTGATTCGGGTGCTCACCTCAAACGAGCGAATGGCCTATAAAGTCAAGATACGCGCCCACCAGGCATTTGAGGAACACGGGCTGCATCGAACGGAACTCGGAACAGGCGTGCTGATTCTCATTTCGTTACTCGAACACCGGATTGAAATTCTGACAGACCGGGCTATCCTGGATCAGATTCCCCCGGAAACCTGGGAGAATATGCTGGCCATAATTCAGGAAGGTTTTCACAAAGGGAATCCCGTGGAGTCGTTGTGTCAGGCCATTACCTTATGTGGTGAAGTCTTGGGCGAATATTTTCCGGTTGGTCCCACTGAAGCCAATCCCAATGAACTTCCAAACGATCTTATTCCAGGTTAACCTTATCATCGGGGGGAGCGGACAAGCAGATTATCAATCAACCGAATGTTCCCCAGTCTGACGGCTCCTAAGACCACGACCGTTCCACGCACCTGCGTAAGAGGTTCCAGGCTCTTGGAATCACAAATTGCCAGATACTCCAGATGTACATTGGGGACGCTGCCTAAAATCTTTTCCATCCTGGCTTGTATCGTTCGAACATTCCGGACTCCGGTCTTAATGGCGTCGCCCCCTTCGCGTAACGCCTTCGATAAGAGCCCGGCTTGGAATCGTTGATTGTCTGAAAGGTACCGATTGCGGGAACTGACGGCCAACCCGTCGGATTCCCGCACCGTTGGACAGAGGATCATTCGCATATCCCAATTGAGATCATGAATGAGCTGGTTCACCACCAGGCATTGTTGATAATCCTTTTGCCCGAAATAAACAAGATGAGGACGGACCAGGCCGAATAACTTCGTCACCACCGTCGTGACCCCTTGAAAGTGGGTGGGTCGTGCTTCCCCCTCCCAGCGTCGCGTAAGACGATTTACCGTGACGGTTGTTTGAAAATTTGACGGGTAGAATTCTTCTGGAGGAGGAGCAAAGAGGAGATCGACCCCCGCCTCCCGGCACAAACGCCGGTCGGCGTGAAAACTACGAGGATAGCGGCCTAAATCTTCAGTTGGACCAAACTGGAGGGGATTCACAAACACACTGACGACAACGGTCCTACAGCGCTTTCGGGCCCGGTGTATTAACGACAGGTGGCCGTCATGCAAGGCGCCCATCGTGGGAACAAACCCGATTGGCCCGTCCAA
>DOFS01000562.1:1751-3083 GCA_003523945.1 Nitrospiraceae bacterium
TGAAGGCCCGGAACAGGCCTGTCGGGAGCCATACTTCGCCCCGGGAATGACATCCAACTTGTGGACCTGACTGGTATCTGTCAGCGACTCTAACAACTCTTTCGCCGAACGATGAAACAACGGATGAGTCCAATCGGGATCTACTTCCACAAGCGGTTCCAGCACAAATCGTCGCTGATGGAGGCGCGGATGGGGAACGGTGAGTCCTGGTTGGTCGATCACCTGTTGGCCAAAAAATACAATGTCAAAATCCATCGTGCGTGGACCGCGACGGTTGTCTTCATCACGGCCCAACGCTCGTTCGGTTTCTAGCAGAATGTCAAGAAGTCGTTGGGCACTGAGCGTGGTTTCCAGCCTCACCACGCCATTATAAAACCAGGTGGGTCCCAACATTCCATGAGGATCGACCGGTTCCGATTCGTAATACGAAGACACTCCGGTGACACGAGAAAGAGGGAGCAGATTCATCAGGGCCACCGCCCGGTCGCACAATTCCTGGCGATCTCCTGCGTTGGAGCCAAAGGCGATAAACACAATTTCTTGAGCCATTTCGATATTTCGAAGATCCGCCAAAATGAATAACTACCAGCCGACTTTTTTCATTCGTTCCACCGCTTCTGCCAATTTTTCTTTTGTGGTCGTGACCGTCATCCGGATATACCCTTCCCCGGGATCGCCGAATCCATTACCAGGGGTCGTCACAATTCCGGCTTTCTCGATAAGATGCGCCGTGAAAGAGGCCGAGGAAAACCCTTTCGGCACACCGATCCAGACGTAAAACGCCGCCGGAGGCGAATCCAGCTCCAATCCCATGGTTTTCAAGCCTGGCACCAGAACATCCCGCCGTTCTTGATAAATCGTTCGCAAACCTTCTGTCACCGAATCATCCAGTTGCAGCGCGGTAATGCCTGCTTCCTGAATCGCTTGAAACACGCCGGAATCAATATTGGTTTTGACTTTCCCCAGACCTGCGATGACTTCCTTTCGCCCCACGGCGAACCCGATGCGCCAACCGGTCATATTGTACGTTTTGGACAGCGAGTGGAATTCCACCCCCACGTCTTTTGCACCCGCTGCTTCCAAAAAGCTCGCCGGCCGTTTACCGTCATAATAAATTTCGGAATAGGCCGCGTCATGGCAGACAATAATCTGGTGCTCTTGCGCAAAATCCGTCACTTGTTGAAAAAATTCCTTGCTCGCCACCACCGACGTAGGATTATTCGGGGAGTTGAGAAACATCATTTTGGCTTTTTGGGCAATATCCTTGGGAATGGCAGACAGGTCCGGCAAAAACCCATTCTCTTTCGTCAACGGCATGATGTAGGAAATCCC
>DOFS01000635.1 GCA_003523945.1 Nitrospiraceae bacterium
CTAAGTAGGCCACACCTTGACCAGCCTCTTTCCCTTCTTTCAAGACAAAAACTCGAATGGTTTCTCCAGGAAGAACCACCGGTTTCAGCGCATTACACAGGTCATTAATATTCAGCACCCTGATGCCTTGAATCCCGGCCACCTTATTAAGATTAAAATCGTTCGTCAGCACCTTTGCATCCATTTGCTTCGCAAGTTCAATGAGCTTTGTATCCACCTCTTTCACATGAGGAAAATCATCTTCTACCAGGTCTACCTTAATATTGCTGACTTTTTGGAGGACATTCAAAATGTCCAACCCTCGTCTCCCGCGTGCCCGCTTTAACCCGTCAGAGGAATCAGAAATATGCTGCAATTCTTGAAGAATAAAATGCGGAACGACAAGGGTCCCCTCAATAAATCCCGTTTCGCACAAATCTGCAATCCGACCGTCAATGATCACACTGGTATCAAGCAGTTTTTTGGTGCGAACAGATTCCGGATCACCTGTTGGAATGGCTGGTTGGGCCCAGCCTTCGGTGGCAAATCGTATTCCCATGATCAACCCCCAATAGGGTATCCCCAAGAAGATCACCAAGCTCGCCAGAATGGTGAACATAGAATATGGAGTTTGTCCGACCAACCCAGTCACCAAGACAATCAGACCCGCCATAAGGAGGCCAACGACTAATCCACCCCCTCCCCATAGGACAAACGGAAAAGGCAAAGTCTTCAATCGGTGCTCCACAGCCAGAATGATCGCACCAACTCCGGCCCCGACTCCCGATCCCAAAAACAGCAAGGCCGGTGAGCCATCAGAGGCCCCCCATGCCAAGGCTATGCCTAAGACCATCCCAACGACCAAAAAGATTGTTCGCAACACCATAAGAGATACTCCTTCCCCTAGGTCCGTGATTCAGACTGGAGAAATGCTTCAGCCTTGCTCACATCGTCCTGACTACCAATATACAGAGGGACCCTCTGGTGAAGGGCTTGGGGGATGAGTTGATTCACACGCTCGACACCCGTACTTCCCAAGCCACCGGCCTGTTCAACCAAAAAAGATAATGGCGCGGCTTCATACATGAGCCGCAATTTTCCCTCGGGAGTTTTCTGTTCTCCGGGATACATGTATAAGCCACCTTTGCACAATACACGATGCACGTCGGCCACAAAACACCCCGAATATCGACTGGTGTATGGTCTTCCCGTCGGGCCATCAACCTCTTGCAGATAGCGAAGAAATTGCTGTGTGCCCGTGGACCACTTTTGGCGATTACCTTCATTCACACTATAAATTTTGCCACGTTTGGGGATCTGAATATTCTTGTTTGAGAGGAAAAATTCACCTGCCTCCTGATCCAATGTGAATTGGTGAACCCCATGCCCGCAGGTATAGACTAAAAGCACACTTGACCCGTACAGGATATATCCGGCCGCAACCTGATCGCTCCCCTTTTTTCGCAAGGCTTCTTCAGAAGTGGGAAACCCCTCTACGGAGAGTCGGTGAATGGAAAAAATTGACCCTAAGGAAGCGTTGACATCAATGTTAGAGGAGCCATCCAATGGATCTAAAAAAACCGCATACCTTCCTTGTCCATCGGCTTCTTTGATGAGATAGGGCTTTTCCATTTCCTCTGAAACCAGGGTACTCACAAGTTCCATGTGCTCAAAGACTTCCAGAAATATCTGATTGGCTCGTTCGTCCAACTTTTGAACTTCTTCGCCTTGCACATTAATTAACCCTGTAGAACCCAAAAACTGGCTCAAGCCAGCTTTTCTGAGATCCTGAGCAATGAGCTTCCCACCCAGGGCAATTTGCATAATAATGCGGGAAAATTCTCCCGAGGTACCGGGAATAGGCTCTGGTTCACGAAAGGTATGTATCGATAAGGAAAGACGCGGAGTCATCAATCATGATCCATTTGGAAATCTAGAGGATTTTCAGTATATGCTTTTTCGGATAAATGAGCAACGCACCTGGCCCAAATTTTCGCGTGGGGTACTGCCAAATAATCCCAATGACGGGCCCGGGCGACTAATTGAATGACACGGCTTCCCTGCGATGAAAATCACCGGGTCACTGATCCGATCGGCGATGCATTGGAATGGATTAGATTAGGCCCGGATCGAACCGACCCCAAAAGGCACATCACGTGGTGAGAGTTACGTAGCAAGGTCGACAGCGGCTTTAGAAAGCTGTTCTTCCATGTAGGCCTGGATTTGAGTGAGATGCGCTTGAGAAGAAGCTTCAAAGCGAAGGACCAAGGCTGGTTGAGTGTTGGAAGCCCGGATCAGGCCCCACCCCTCGTCAAAACGGACACGGATGCCATCAATGGTGATGATGTCACGAATGGGTAGAAGAGATGTCTTCAGATCTTGTGTGTTGGCCACCTGTTTCAAGCGTTCTCTCACGGTCTCCACTAAGAAAAATTTTTGATCATCCGAACAATCAACCCGGATTTCCGGGGTCACCACTGTTTGGGGAATATCAGCCAGCAAGGAAGACAACGCCTTTTTCTGTTTCACGAGAATTTCAATGAGCCGACAGGAGGCATAAATAGCATCGTCATACCCATAGTACCGATCGGCAAAGAACAGGTGGCCGGACATCTCTCCGGCGAGCAACGCTTTTTCCTCTTTCATTTTGGCCTTAATGATGGAATGCCCAGTCTTCCACATAATACCCCGTCCACCCCGTTTTTGAATATCGTCATACAATTCCTGAGAGGCTTTTACTTCTGAAATAATGGAACACCCTGGGTTTTCCTCCAACACATCCCGAGCAAAGAGGAGTAATAACCGATCCCCCCATAAAACTTGCCCCTGTTCATCAATCACACCAATTCGGTCGGCATCACCGTCATACCCGATTCCCACATCAGCCCTAGTTTCTCTGACCTTCTCCATCAGATCTTTAAGATTATCCATTACCGTGGGATCAGGATGATGGTTGGGAAAATGACCATCCAGTTCACAATACAATCCAGTAACCTCGCATCCCAATTGCTCCAAAGCTTCTTTGGCAACCAGGGAAGCCGCACCATTTCCACAATCGATCACAACACGAAGGCCTCTCGCGTTAAGTGAAGAAAACCGTTCACGCAAAAACTTGAGGTATTCAGGAATGATGGGTTGCTCGAAAACCGTCCCTGCTCCGGATGCAAATTCCCCGCTTTCATAAATTTTCCGTAATTGTTGAATATCCTCGCCGTACAATGCTTCCCTGCCTATACACATCTTGAACCCGTTATACTCCGCAGCATTGTGACTGCCGGTAATCATGATGCCTCCGTCAACATTACAGAAAAACAGGGAAAAATACAGCAACGGGGTTGCGCAAAGGCCAAGATCGACCACATGTATACCTGAACCGGTCAATCCGGCAACAAGATAATTCCGGAGTGCCGGTGAGGTTAAACGCCCATCCCGGCCCACCGCGACGGTGCGAACGCCACGTGCTCTAGCCAGAGTCGCATACGCACGACCGATTCGCTCTACCACATCGGGAGCTAAGTCGTGTTCCACAATCCCGCGGATATCATATTCTCGAAAAATTCCCATCTGGTTTCCCTTCCCTCCAAGTCCTATCTGCTCGGCCTTAACCGACCGAAATCATCCTGAAGTCGAACAATATCATCTTCCCCCAAATAGGGACCATTTTGAATTTCAATAATCT
>DOFS01000304.1:0-3070 GCA_003523945.1 Nitrospiraceae bacterium
GTAACTCGATGCCCCTTATCCAGGAATCACCATTATCGGCTCTGCTGATTGAAGACAACTTCCATGAGCGAACCGCGATCCGGCGTTCGCTTGGCAAGAATGTTTCCAATCTCCTGGAGTGCGAAAGTGGTGAGGAAGCCATTCGTCGCCTGGAACAATCCCCTTCGGCATTTGACGTCATCATCGCTGATTTAAAACTGCCAGGGATGGATGGGCTCACCCTGTTTCGCACACTTCGTGAAATGAAGTGTGGATCTCCCTTTATTCTGTTAACAGCCAATGGTTCCGAACAAACCGCTATTGAAGCGTTCAAAGCAGGTGTGAACGACTATTTGGTCAAAGCTTCCCAAAGCGGATATTTAGAATTGTTGCCGGCCCTCGTCGCCGAAGTCATTCAGCATCATCGCTTAAAAACCAGAAACGCATTACTGGAATTGTCCCTGAATGAGGCCAATGAGCGGTTTCGCCAATTCATGGAACAGTATGATGGAATCTTTTGGCTGACCGACTATGCCGAGCCAAGAAAATTGCTGTACGTCAGCCCAAATTATGAAAAAGTTTGGGACCGCCCCGCTCAGAACCTCAATAAAAAACCGATGGATTGGCTGGAAGCCCTTCATCCCAAAGACCGGGACCGCATCAAGACGGCCTACCTCAAGCTCAATACCACTGGAGGGTATAACGAAATCTATCGGATTATCAAAGCCGACGGCTCTACTCGCTGGATCCATGAACGAGGGCTTATCAACCACAACCAAGCCGGCCATCCGTACCGGATAACCCGGCTGGCCGAAGACATCTCAGACCGCACCACAATGTCAGAAGCCCTTCATGACAGCGAAGAACGGTTTGCCCAATTCATGGCCCATCTTCCCGGATTGGCTTTCATGAAAAACGAACACAATCAGTTCCTCTATCTGAATCCAGCCTTTGAAAAGACATTTAATATTCACCTCAATACCTGGATAGGGAAAACGGCTCAGGATGTCCTTCCTCCTGAAACCGCCGCTCCGATACACCGCCATGACGAATGGGTGCTTTCCCATTGCCAGGCGTTAGAAACCATCGAGACGATTCCCCTTGAAGACGGGCTCCACCAATATTTAACCTGCAAATTTCCCATTCTTCAACATGAACACCCGCCAATTCTGGGTGGGGTGTCGATCGATGTCACCGAACAGTTCAAGGCGGAGACCCAACGTGATCATATTTTCTCCCTCTCCCTGGATCTCATGTGTATCATCAGCCTTGACGGGTACCTCAGGAAAGTGAATCCTGCATTTGAAAAACTTTTAGGATACACCCAGGATGAGATGTTATCCCAACCATTGATTTTCTTTGTCCACCCTGATGATCGGCTCTCCACACAGGCAGCCTTCCATCAACTGGACCAGGAAAAAGATGTTCTGGACTTCCAAAACAGAGTTCGTGACATCCGTGGGGATTACCTCTGGCTGGAATGGCGTGCAACCACTCAGCTTCAAGAAAAATCCATCTATGCCGTGGCCCGGGACATCACCCAGCGCTATCACGCGACCAAAGCCCTCCGCCGTTACGAACAAATTGTGTCGACCAGTTCGGATTTTTTATGCTTTTTAGATGAGCATAACTGCTTGCAAGCCGTGAATCATGGCTTTTGCGAACATTTCAATCTGACGGTCAGAGAAATCACCGGCCGCCACATCCGGGATTTCGTGGGTAAGGATCTCTTTGAGACTCAGCTGAACGGTCATTTAGATGACTGCCGAAAAGGGGAGGTCGTGTGCTTCCATCAACAAATGGCATTTCCCGAAGGAAGTGTTCGCTTTATGGAAGTCAGATTGAATCCCTATGTGGAACCCGACGGACGTATTTCAGGCGTGACGGCCATCTGGAAGGATCTCACGGAACAGAAACGCCTGGAACAGCATGTAAGACAAACACAAAAAATGGAATCCATCGGAACTCTGGCAGGAGGAATAGCCCACGACTTCAATAATATCCTGATGGCCATTCTCGGCTGGGCAGACATGGGCATTTGGAAACTATCCAAAACGGATCCCGCGTACAATTATTTTGAGCAAATTGTGATTGCGGGTAAACGAGGACGCGATTTAATCCAGCAAATCCTCACCTTCAGCCGTCAAACGGAACACAATCCCCGCCCGGTCGATTTGGGTCCGGCCATCCAGGAATCCCTCGCCCTGCTCCAGGCCACCTTTCCTTCCAACATCGACATCCGGTTTATTAACCATCAACAAACACACATGGTCTTTGCCGACCCCGTTCAAATCCACCGAATTATCATGAACCTGTGCTCGAACGCAGAGCATGCCATGCGCCCACACGGCGGATCCCTGACGATTGAACTCAATGCCATCATAGTTGATACCCGTTCGCCATTTTCGCGCACACTGGATCACGGGCAATATGTGCAGATTCTCATCAGCGATTCAGGCCCGGGGATCCCTGATCATATTCTCCCGAAAATTTTTGATCCCTTCTTTACCACCAAACCGGTCGGAGAAGGCACTGGAATGGGACTGGCCGTGATTCATGGAATTGTTAAAAATCTACGAGGGCACATTTCCGTGAAATCGCCACATGGGGGCGGGACAACCTTTCTCGTCGTTATCCCCGAATACCAAACACACCCTGATCCATCCCTTGAATCAAGTCCTTCTTCATTTTGCACCGGAAAGGGACATGTGCTTTTTGTGGATGATGAAGTATCTATTACGGAAATCTTAAAAGAATTCCTCCAGCATTTGGGATATACCGTCACCGTCCAGGTTAATCCTCTAGAGGCCCTGGAGATGTTCCGCATGAACCCGTATCAATTTGACTGCCTCATCACCGATCAAACCATGCCTTCACTTGGAGGAAACCAGTTGTCTCGAGAAATCCTCACGATTCGACCCAATATGCCGATCATTCTGTGCACGGGTTACAGCCATACGATTGACAGGGAAAAGGCAATAGCCCAGGGGATTAGCGCCTTCCTCTACAAGCCAATCCTCCTGGATCAACTCAGCCAGACACTCGCTACGGTATTGTCCCGTTCCCAGAGCGATCAGTCTTAGGCCATAAC
>DOFS01000304.1:3194-13013 GCA_003523945.1 Nitrospiraceae bacterium
AAAATTTGGTGAATCTATTCAATTGATGCAAATGGGTAAGGACTCTCTGGGCACTCACATGAATGGTCAGCGTTTCAGAGAATCGAGGACAGTTGGGAGACAGAGATTGCCCTTCACCCAAACGGGTCATGGTGAGTTGAGAACTTTCCACATCCCATTTGGCTGTTCAGGCTCTAGTCTTGCCTCTGTTCACTGGCCAATTATTTGGTCAACATTCCCACAGCTAAAAGACTTTGGTCTTACGGGTGGCATTCAAATATCCTAGAAGGACATCCCGCCTTGCCACCACCCCTAAAAGTTTCCCTTCCGCATCGACCACCGGCATTCGGATCAAATGCTTCCCCTCCAACCGATCAATTATGTCCATTGCGGGGGTGTCCCGCTTCAGGGTCACCGGGGCAGCAGTCATAATGTCGCTTGCCGGAACGCCTGCCAACAACCGTTCCTCCTTAATGGCATGGAGGAGATCGAACTCGCTGACAATCCCTAGTAAATGCTGGTCATGGTCAACGATCGGCACGCTTCCAAAACCTTCCTCGGTCATCGTTTGTGCCAAAGCTTCTGCTGAATCCTCAGGATGGTAGGCATAAACCGCATCTTGCATAAATTGCTCGGCAACAAGACCCTTAAAATCCCGTGAACCCACAATAAAATCAACGCGTCGCATAATTCATCCCTCCTTGTGCAGGGAAGTCAGGAACGCTTTTGAAGCCAACGGCTCCCAGCCGGTCATTCCAAAACCGCCCTCCACATCCCCAAGGCTATGAGGCCAAAAATAAGACTCTCGACCATTCCTTCCCCCCAAACGGCTAAACGGGGGCTAAACAACCACACTTTGAACATCGTCCATCCCTGATGCTCTTTTCGCATGGCCTCTCCTCCTTTCTGTCCCCTAGGACCCCTCACGGATTAAATCTGACAAACATTGTTTGATATTCCATGTTTATCTTATCCAGAAAGCAAAAAGGCCTTCCGGGCATGGACATACCCGAAAGGCCTTCCTCTAGATCAATTCAAATTGGGCTACATAAAAACGAATTACCCCATGACGACCTCATTTTTTATAGTTTTTTTACCATGCTCTTTTTTTTCATAAAAGTAAAGAGTCTCTATTCGAAGGAAAAGGCATCCAGGTACGATAGGGAATCTTATGAACCATAAGAATACTCAGTGAGCAGAACCATTGGAAAAACGCAGGTCACGTAGTTTCCAGGACCTTTTTAACATTTCAGAAAAAACATTTTTGTATAACTCTATCCGCTAACCGCTGCATCCCAGACGGGCATGAGGGAATCTTGTCAGGGGCCTTCTCACTCAAATCACAATGAAACTTCGTCGCCCACAGGACACCTTAGCGAGTTGCTGCTGGCTCGCGCGGATGGCCGATAAAGTGCGAGCGTCACAACGGGAAGGCTTCCCGCTTCTTTATCGCCTGTCGTTGGGTAGTCCAATTGGGATCGACGGCTTTTTCCTTCGGCACTTTGGTTTGTCTTATTCTCAATTCCGGAACGCGGTCATAGCAACCGGAAGTGATCAAGCTCTGGAGGAGTGGTTCCTCGGGCAGCCGGGAGTCAATTCATCAGCTATTTCAACCTGGAATGATTTTGCCCCAAAGCTCGGCACTCAGGGCTATCCCGTTTCCCATGTTCGACACCTCATAAAATGGTTCGTTTATCCAAAATCCATCAAGCACCCGGTGAACAGTCTTTTTGAAATGATCGAACAGGATGAAGCCCCTTAAGGCATTTTCGACAGAGTACCACTACTCTGGCAATTGGTGGTTCTCCAATTTTTTAAACCACCTATCCTGAAAATACGACCTCCCCATGGCCTATCTTCCACGAAGATACCCTGTTCGAAACCCCGGGCTTAGCTGCCATAGACGCCTTTTTCAGCAAATTTGTCTATAGATTTCCCAATACACAAAGGTTATAGCCTACAGTGAAAGAAGAGTACTGCCCCACAAGTGTCTTGAAACCGGATCCTTTATCTTCAGTACTGAAATCTTTCGAGAAAGCCGTTTGGACATTATGGACTATCAAGGAATTTTGGAAGAAATCCATCATGAAGTGCTTCAGGTATTACCTTCAGGGACGGTCGCCACGTACATTCCCCAGCTGGCCTCCGTTTCCCCACAAAAATTTGGAATGGCGGTTCAGACGATTGACGGAAAAGTCTTCCAGGTTGGCCACGCATCGGAACCATTCTCGATTCAAAGCATTTCAAAGGTGTTTACCCTGACCCTCGGGTTTACATTTGAAGGCGACAAAATTTGGACCCGAGTCGGTCTGGAACCATCCGGATCGACGTTTAACTCTCTGGTCCAACTGGAGTATGAGCACGGGATACCTCGAAATCCGTTTATCAATGCGGGCGCACTGGTTATCTCCGACATCCTTGTGTCTCGTCTCAAAGATAGCAAACCTTCTTTTCTCGACTATGTCCGGCAACGGGCCAATAACGACTCGATTCAGGATGATCCTCAAGTAGCCCGCTCAGAACGACAAAGCGGCTTTCGAAATGCGGCCATGGCCAATTTCCTCAAAAGTTTTTCCAACCTCACGAACGAGGTTGAAGAAGTACTGGAGTTTTATTGCTTTCACTGTTCGCTGTCGATGAGTTGCGTGGACCTGGCAAAAGGATTTCTCTTTTTAGCCAACAAAGGGCACTGCCCCTGGACCAATCAACAGATCCTTACCCAGAGTCAGACCAAGAGAGTGAACGCCCTCATGCTCACCTGCGGAACCTATGATGCGGCAGGAGACTTCGCCTTCAATGTCGGATTACCAGGAAAAAGTGGGGTGGGTGGCGGGATTGTCGGGGTGCTCCCGAACCGGTTAACGGTTGCCGTGTGGTCCCCCGGCCTGAACGAAAAAGGCAATTCTTTCGCAGGGCAATACGCACTCGAATTATTTACCACCAAGACCGGTGTTTCTATTTTCTGATTCATGGGGATGATCATTTGAACAGCCGGATGAGGCGGATTCCTGGCATTCGTCCGGATTCTCACGTGCACGGTTAACCGGAAACAAATCACCATGGAAATGTTTACCTGTCATTGCGGCAATACCCTGTTTTTTGAAAACACGCAATGCGTGGCCTGCAATTCGGCCGTGGGCTGGTGCCCCGCCTGCCATCGTATTTCGGGGCTCCTCGTTTCTCCTGACGGTCTGTATCAATGTGGCTCTACGACATGCCATGCCCCACTCGTCAAATGCCATAACTATGAGGTCGAACGGGTATGTAATCGATGCCTCCTAGCCAGCCACGGTGACCAGCCCGTCCCTCAGCTCTGTGACTGCTGCCGTTATAATGACACCATTCCCGATCTTTCTGTGGAAGGCAATCGAGAGCGTTGGTATCGCCTGGAAACCGGCAAACGGCGTCTCCTCTACACCTTGGATGTGTTGGGTCTCCCTTATGGGAAAGCCGAGGACGGCATTCACCCCCCCTTATCCTTTGACTTCAAAGCGGATGTCGGCCTTTCAGGTCAGCAATGGCAAACAATGGGGGATCATGAACAGGTGTTTACGGGACATCACAAGGGCAAAATTACCATCAATCTCCGTGAGGCCGAAGACGTTGAGCGGGAAAAATTACGCGTCTCGTTTGGAGAGGCCCATCGAACCATCATTGGTCACTTCCGGCATGAGATTGCGCACTATTATTGGGAAATGTTGATAAAGGACAAACAAGAAGAGGCGTTCACGCAGGTTTTTGGAAACCACAACCATCCAAGCTATGAGCAAGCCCGCGAACACCATTATCGAAATGGCCCGCCTCCGAACTGGCAAACCAATTACATCAGTGCGTATGCCACCATGCACCCATGGGAGGACTTTGCGGAAACGTTTGCCAAATATCTCGCTATTGTCAGTGTTCTAGATACCGCGCAACACAGCGGCCTTGGAGATGGTACCGACCCCAC
Source organism: Nitrospiraceae bacterium (assembly GCA_003523945.1). Taxonomy (GTDB): domain Bacteria; phylum Nitrospirota; class Nitrospiria; order Nitrospirales; family UBA8639; genus Nitrospira_E. The sequence goes on from DOFS01000304.1 coordinate 7,123, forward strand.
GAACGCGGGATTACTGGAAATGACAGAATCCTATCAAAAACTTGGTTTGGTGCTAAACGAAATGAACCGGGCGATGGGGTTGATGGATTTGATGCCGGAGCTCCTGGTTCCTCCCGTCATGGAAAAATTACGGTATATTCACCAGCTTATTCTGGAGGCAAGATCTTCGGTCCTGAATCGGTCAGCCCCTCGTGCCTAAACACCGCGCCCGTTCACGCAGAGGAAAGGGGGACCACGTGCCGGATGCTTTCGACGAGTTCGTTGGCAATGCCATTTTTGGTCAAATACATGACCGCGCCCGCTTGCAGCAGCATTTCCTGGACGTGTTTATCTTCCTGGACAGACAACCCGATAATAGGCACCGTTGGGAATTCCAGCAGGATTCTTCGGGTCGCCTCAATGCCATTCAGCTTTGGCATATTCACATCCATGACAATGATATCGGGATGAAGCGTTCGTGTATATTCAATGGCCTCCAGGCCATCTTGCGCCTCTCCCACGACCTGAAGATCCGGTTGGACATCCAATAGCCCTCGGATTCCCTGCCTCACAAGGGCATGATCATCCACAAGGAGAATACGAATACCTTTCCTTTGAATGGTTTTTGGGGAAAAAGGTGCAAGGGATTTCAAAGACCTTGACGTGGTAGCTTGAGAAACCTCTGAAGGAGTGTGAGAACCAAAAGGAACAACAAGCGTGATGCGTGTTCCCTGCCCCACCTCCGATTCGATGGCAATACTCCCGCCCAAGGCCTCCAGCCGCTCACGGATACTGAAGAGTCCAAATTTTCCCGGGCTGGTGTAATCATGCAAGGCATTTGACAGAAGAAACCCGTTCCCTTGGTCCTCCACCTTCACTTGAAGTTCGTTGGATACGGTCCTCTTGAGGGATACCGTGGCCTGGTTGGTGCCGGCATGTTTCTTGACATTAAAGAGAAGTTCACGGACGGCCTGAAAGACGAGGATCGCGCAATCTTCTGAAAGTTGAAGATCTTTTTCTTCTTCCCGTATACACACTTGAAGATTATGTCGTTCGAATTGCCCTCCAAGCCAGACCAGGGCAGGCACAAGTCCCAGTTCATAGAGAATGCTGGGGCTCAACTCCGCAATGAGGGTCCTGGTGTATGTGAGTGAATCGTTCAGGATTTTATCGATGTCCACTATTTCCGTTTTTAATTCCGGATTCCAGCCTTCCTGGCTCAGTTGGGCAATCTTCATGCGACAGACCACCAGCAATTGGGCAAGATAATCGTGGAGTTCATTGGCCAGACGTCGCCGCTCGCGTTGTTCGGTGACGACCAACTCGGAAGCCATATCCCGAAGATGAGTCTGATAACTCAACAGGGCATGGGTACGATCCATGATTCGCTGTTCAAGAGAATCGTTTAAATCCTGCAAGGCCCGTTCGGCCCGTTTCCTATCGGTAATATCGACCATCGTGATGATGGCCCCAATCGTGTTCTCTTCCTCGTCTTGTAACGGCCTGCCACTGAGGAGCAGAGGAACGATCACGGCCCCGACCTTCAACCCCACTTCAAGTCCGTGCAGAGTGTTGCCGCCAAGCACCTCTTCAATCACACTCCGCCCTTCATCCCATTGCCCGGCCTTACCGAAAGGGACCCCAGCTTCAGAGGAGATGAAATGAAACTTTTCCTGGAAGTAGGTATGAAGTGTCGGCTGGCGGAGGAGTCTATCGGCCACACGGCTGTGGCGTATGATTCGACCGGAGCGATCACATACGACGACGGCTTCACCGGTTTGTTCCAGAATCATTCTGGAAAATTTTTCTTCCGCTAAGGCCCGGTCGTATTTATTCTGTTCCGTCAAGTCGGTCAAAATAGCGCAATGCAAATATTGGTCATCAAGGTGTAAGGAGATCATGCCGACCAGGACGGCAAGATCATGGTGGTCTTTGCAGAGCAAATGAATCCTTCCTGTTCCACCGGATATGCTGGAATGGGAAGAAGCGAGTGCCTTAAACAACCCCCGATCCTCTTCGGAAATAAAGGAGTCGATAGAAACGCCAAAGAGTTCCTGATGAGAGTGATTGACCATTCTGGCGAAGGTGGCATTCGCATGAAAAATTATGCCGGTCCCGTCAAAAATTACCGCGCCCTGCACCATATTATCGATGATGAGTCGATACGGATAATCGGAACTCTTGAGGGTAAAGACCTGCTCTCCCTCACCTGTCTCGACGATGAGGGCATCCACGGATCCTTCCCGGATCGCTTGAAGCGTGTCCTCCGCTTCCTTCAACCGAAGCTGTAAAATTTCTTCCCTGGTTAGCGCAAGATGTTTGGCCGAAGATTGTTTAGGTTTGGAAGCCATGAATGATTCCCACACTCACCCAGGAGAAGGCAATGGCGGATGAGATTCCACCCCCAAGGCATGAAGGACCCGCTCTTTTTTGGATAAATCCCCGATAATTCTGCAACAGGGAAGAGGCAACTCTTTGATGAGGGTCGGAGCTGCAAAGATTTGATGAGCACGGGCGGATGCCGGGCTGCGATACAAGTCAATAATTTGCAAGTCAGGGTTGTGTTCCTGAAGGTATTCCCGACAAATTGATTGGATATTGGCCATGGCGCGGAGCGACAGACTGGTCGCACCAGTCACATACAGCCGAAGGCGCATCCCGGAATGATTTCCGGCAGGACCTGCCTCCCGTAATTTTGATGGTACGTGAGAACTCATGATGAGACTTCCACCGAGCTTGAGACAATTACCTCACCCGATTCGTCATACAAATCGAGCCCCACTAAGACTTTTTCTATATTCGATAAATCCCCAATGATTTTCTTGAAGGGGGGCGGCAATTTTTTGACCAACGTGGGAATGGCCACAATCTGGTCAAGTCTGGCCCTCTTGGGCTCCCGGAGAAGATCCACAATTTCTACGGTATACCTCGAGGAAAGATGGGTCTCGCACAAGTGCTTTAAATTGCTCATCGCCAGACGCGATTTGGGGGAATGTCCTGCGACATAGAGCGTTAAGTGGTAAGGAGAATTCTTTGCAGCGTGCCCCTTGGGACTCCGTGAAGTTTTTGGCGTATTCTTCTTCATTCGCAGACCCTTCTCGATTCACCAATCATTGTTCGACAGCCAAGGCTTCTCGTAAATCCGTATCCACTATGTTCTTGTGTTGTCTGTGAGGACGGTTCCCCACCAACCATGTGATTCATGAAATATGAGGCAGAGACCCGGGTTCGAGAATTAGCGATTTCCACCAGACACCTTTTTTAAATGCCATCCCCGTTGACTCATCGTATATTCACGAACCTGATTAGAGTGAGCCATGCCACGGGATTTCAAGATATACATTTGTCGATGGTGCTCCCTGTCGATTTCCGGGTTTGTCAGAAGAATCCATGTGTCAGCCAGGGAGGACACGCCGATCTCTGTCTCCTGAGCAGAATCCGCATGGGAGATGAGGCCTGTGCAAATCAGGGTAATTTGTCGGGACTTCAAAAAATCCACCATCCTCAAAAATAAGGCTTTGATCTCCCGGGTGGAACCAATGGAAAGGAAATCATTGATGGGATCCATAATCACCAGCTTCGGGTGATGGGTCTTAACGGCATTGTAAAAATTCACGAGATGGGATTCCAGTCCGAACAATGTTGGACGAGAGGCTTCAATGTGCAGCAAACCTTTGTTCATCCATTTCTCCAGCGGGAGTCCGATGGATCTCATGTTCCGGATGATTTGAGGACTGGATTCCTCAAAAGCAAAATAAAAGACCCGCTCACCCTTGCGGCAGGAGGCATTCGCAAAATGCGAGACCAAACTCGTTTTGCCCGTCCCGACCCCACCTGTGATTAACACCGTCGAGCCCCGGTACACACCTTCCCCTCCGAACATCTCATCCAATTGGGTGATTCCCGTCGAGATTTTCTCTTTCGAAATTTTATGTTCGAGTTGTAAGGAAGTGATGGGCAGGACGGACAGCCCCTGTCGTTCAATGAGAAAGGGAAATTCATTGGTTCCATGATGACTTCCCCGATACTTGACCACCCGCAACCGGCGGGTAGACATCTGCTCATTCACTCGATGATCCAACAAAATGACGCAATCGGACACATATTCCTCGAGCCCCTGACGGGTCAGGGACTTCTCTCCCCGCTCACCGGTGACGATTGAGGTCATGTTCCTGCTTTTCAACCACTGAAACAGCCGACGCAACTCCGAGCGGATGATCCCCTGATTGGATAACCCGCCGAACAGGACCTCGATGGTGTCCAATACAATTCGTTTGGCACCAATGGAGTTGATGGAATCACCCAATCGTATAAATAACCCTTCGAGATCGTATTCGCCGCTCTCTTCAAATTCGGTGGCTTCAATGGGAATGGTATCCAAAATCAACTTCTTATCCTCGACGAGTTTTTCCAGATCAAACCCTAGGGACCGGACGTTTTGAGTCAATTCCTCAGCCGTTTCCTCGAACGCCAACATCACACCGGGTTCGCCCATTTGCATAGCCCCGCGGACCAGGAATTCCAGGCCCAATAGGGTTTTCCCACACCCGGGACTTCCACAAACCAACGTCGTTCGTCCCCTGGGAAGTCCTCCACCCGTTATTTCATCAAGGCCTTGAATGCCGGTAAGGGCTTTAGGAAATTCTGAATGAAACCTATTAAATGAGGTTATTTTCTTGGCCATGGTTTACACTTTCCTGAAGGAAATAAGAATATGAAAACTAGCACAATAAGCCTAAAAATTATACAGGCCGGCGAGGCCCTTAAGGGAATTCACCAAAAATTGTCTCTGGATCATTTCCGATAAAAAAGCCTAAATTCTTGACTGAAACCCATAAACACCTACATCGGCAGGGAACCTCATACATACCTCATGGTAATGTTTTGCATCGCACCCTATCATTGTTACGTATGCAGAAGAATGGACAGAAAAGACGGCCGTCGAGCCAATTTGTCGAATACCCGGGTAAAATACTTTCATTCTATAGTCTGGATTCTTGAGGGAAAAATTTTGGTTTTCATACCCTGGTAATGAGAAACATGCGCACACGTGCCACCTCTCGGGCATCCTTCCGTCGTCAAGCGATCTTCCTAATTTTTTTTACGATATGGATCGTGACTCCTCCAAATGCCATTTTTTCCGAATTCCTGCCATTCGTCCCTACCGCGCCACTATCCCCGGAAACCTGTTCGGCCCACGCGCCGGTCACGAACGAATGCGTGGAGGCCGGACTACGGACCAGGCGGGAGAAGCTCAGAGCGGAAGCCGCATTCCAGGCCGATACCCCCGCCACTCACGTCAAACTGGCTGACCTCCTCAATCAGCAAGGTGATCCAAATGGCGCCATTGAAGAATATCGGGCAGCGATTCAACTTGACCCCGGTCTCGCCGATGCTTTTCGTGGCCTGGGAGCCGTGTACCTTGATCAACACGAATGGAAGAAGGCAGAACACGCGCTCGAGCAAGCCGCACATTTGGATAGCGAGAATAGTCAAATTAGATATTGGCTGGGTCGGGCACTCTTGGCTCAACAAAAGTTCTTAGAGGCCCGGCAGGCATTGAAGACCGCGACAAAGCTGAATCCCAACGATGCGGAGGCCTTTTCCGACTTAGGCCTGAGCTTTATGGCTCAAGGCCAATCAAGAGATGCCATCAACGCTCTCCAACAAGCCATTCGCTTGCGACCGGATTATTCAGAAGCCCATTCCCGCCTGGAACTGGCCAACGCCTTGAAACTCAATAAGGATCAGTTGGTCCATGAGACAGCCAAAATTTTACAGATTCTCTTCAGAAGGGAATAGTCCCTCGTCTTGACCCATGAGTGCAAACATGGGTGAAGTGGACACACGACCCACGTTGCCTGCGTTTCCATTCGATTAAAATCTCCACGAAATACCAGCACCCGTAAATA